>NZ_JBXFWM010000026.1:0-54325 GCF_056856655.1 Stenotrophomonas sp. STEN033 | reverse complement strand
CGGCGTGCTGCCAACCATCGCGAAGCCGGAGGGTAGTGCCGAGCCATGCTCGGCTGGGGCCTTCCCGCTACCGCTCGCTGCCGACCATGGGTCGGCACTACAGTGAAGCCGGCGTGCTGCCAACCATCGCGAAGCCGGAGGGTAGTGCCGAGCCATGCTCGGCTGGGGCCTTCCCGCTACCGCTCGCTGCCGACCATGGGTCGGCACTACAGTGAAGCCGACCTGCTGCCGACCATCCCGAAGCCGTAGGGTAGTGCCGCGCCCTGCGCGGCAGAAGCATTCCCGGTACCCCCGCTGCCGACCATGGGTCGGCACTACGCTGAAGCGGGTCTCCTAGCCCAGAACGACCACGCCCCGCTTTCACGGGGCGTTGCCTGTTGCATCACGGTGCCGCTATCAGCCCCACGGATCCTGCAGGATCATGGTGTGGTCGCGGTCCGGACCGGTCGAGACGATCGAGATCGGGCAGCCAGCCAGTTCTTCCAGCGAACGCAGATAGGCGCGTGCGGCCGGCGGCAGCTGGTCCCACTCGGTGATGCCGTGGGTGTTCTCGCTCCAGCCCGGGAACTCCAGGTACACCGGGGTGCACTCTTCCCAGCCCTGCGCATCCAGCGGTGCGTATTCCGAGCGCTTGCCACGGTATTCATAGGCAATGCAGACCTTCAGCTTTTCCATGCCGTCGAGCACGTCGAGCTTGGTGATGCACAGGCCGGAGATGCCGTTGATGGCCACGGCGCGCTTGAGCGCGACGATGTCCATCCAGCCACAGCGACGCGGACGGCCGGTCGATGCGCCGTACTCGGCGCCACGGTCACGGATGCCCTGGCCGATTTCGTCGTCCAGTTCGGTCGGGAACGGGCCGCCGCCAACGCGGGTGGCATAGGCCTTGGCAATGCCCAGCACGTAATCGATCGAGTCAGCGCCCACGCCGGTACCGGCCAGTGCGCCGCCAACGGTGGTGTTGGAGCTGGTGACGTACGGGTAGGTGCCGTGGTCGATGTCCAGCAGCGCGCCCTGGGCGCCTTCGAACAGCACGCGCTTGCCCTGCTTGCGCAGGTCATGGCAGATGCCGGCGACGTCGGACTTCATCGGCTCGACGTATTCGCCGAAGGCCAGTGCTTCCTGGTACACGGTGTCGAAATCCACCGGCTCCACGCCCAGGTACTTGGTCAGCACGAAGTTGTGGTAATCCAGCGCGGCACGCAGCTTTTCAGCCAGCTGTTCCGGGTAATGCAGGTCGGCGATGCGGATGCCGCGACGTGCCACCTTGTCTTCATAGGCCGGGCCGATGCCGCGACCGGTGGTGCCGATGGCCTTGCCGCCAGCAGCCTTCTCACGCGCCTGATCCAGGGCGATGTGGTACGGCATGATCAGCGGCGCAGCCGGCGAGATCTTCAGGCGCGAACGCACTTCCACGCCAGCCGTTTCCAGCTCTTCGATTTCCTTGCGCAGGGCGGCCGGGGAAATCACCACGCCATTGCCGATCAGGCACAGCGCGTCGTCGCGCAGGATGCCGGACGGAATCAGGTGCAGGACGGTCTTCTTGCCGTTGATGACCAGGGTATGGCCGGCGTTGTGACCACCCTGGAAACGAACCACTGCGCCGATTTCCTCGGTCAGCAGATCGACGATCTTGCCCTTGCCTTCATCGCCCCACTGGGCGCCGAGAACGACAACTGATTGACCCATGACGGGTAACTCCTGAGTTTGCTGCGGCCATCGGGGCCGCGGACGGGGCCGTGTACCGCCCATGGTCTGCCTTGGTGGAAACCCCATCGGGGAGCCTCCGGCAAACACCAGGGTCATACACGGAAAAAGCCGAACGGGGATGCTCTTGAAGGAGCTCGCCCGACCGGCTTTTCTGGATTATCCGGGTTTTGCATGGCAGCTACCACCCCCACGAGTTCAGGATGGTATGGCCGTCAGGGTTTGGTTCAGTGGCGGACCCACCAGAGGACGGCCAGGCCAACGAACAGCGCCGCTGCGCCCATTGCGCGCAGGGATGCAGCAGGTTGCTCCAGCATCTGTGCGGCCATCCGCTTCCACGCCAGCGGCGCGACGAACAGGAACAGGCCTTCGATGATGGCCACGAGGCAGAGGGCGGAAAAGAGGTCTTGCATGCGCTATAGCCATTGCCTTCTCCCCCGGGAGAAGGTGCCCGTAGGGCGGATGAGGGTGCGGGCGAAGCCCACCGAATGAGGGACATCAGGGGCATCCCGCCCCTTACCCTCACCCCAACCCCTCTCCCGGCGGGAGAGGGGTCAAAGGTCAAGCGATCAGCGATCGCTCTTCATGTACTGCAGGAACGGGTCGTTCTTGTCGAGCACGATCACGCCGTTGCCGTCGGTCATCGAGGCACGGTAGGCCTCCAGGCTGCGGTAGAAGGCGTAGAACGACGGGTCGGCCGAGCCGGCCTTGCCGTAGATCGAGGCGGCCTGGGCGTCGCCCTCACCGCGCAGCTGCTGCGCATCACGCTCGGCTTCGGCCACGATCACGGTGCTTTCGCGGTCGGCCTGGGCACGGATGGTCAGCGACTGCTCCTCGCCCTCGGCGCGCAGCTTGGCGGCCTCCTGCTTGCGCTGCGCGCGCATGCGCTCGTAGACGTCGGCGATCACCTGGCTGTCGGTCGGCAGGTCGATCTGCTTGATGCGCAGGTCGATGATCTCCATGCCCAAGGCAGCAATCGCCTCGTTGATCGACTTCAGCTGGCCGGCAATCAGCTCGCCACGGTCACCGGACACCAAGGCCTGCAAGGTGCGCGAGTTGATCTGGTTACGCAGCGAGTCGGTGATGATCGGCGCAAGGCGGGCGTTGACGATCTTGCTGTCGCCGCCGGTGGCGCGGTAGTAGGCGCGAACGTCGGAGATCCTGCCAATGGCGAAGAAGTCGACGCTGACGTCCTTCTGTTCGGCGGTGAAATAACGCGCCGGGGCGGTGTCCAGCACCTGGAAGCGACGGTCGAACACGCGCACGGTTTCCACCAACGGCACCTTGAAGTGCAGGCCCGGCTTGATGTCGGCACGCACCACCTTGCCCAGGTTGAGCACCATGGCGGTCTGGTCTTCGCGCACCACATAGACCGAGCCCAACAGGCCCAGCAACACCGCGACGAGTACGCCGATAACGACTGAGTTTTTCATCGGCCGGCCTCCTCACGCGATGCCGAGCGCGAGACCGAACGGTCCGCGTTGCGAATGCTGTCGGTCGCCGCCGGCAAGGCCGGTGCCACCATTTCCGGGGTCAGCTGCGGGGCAGCCGAGGTCTTGCCGGCGTCGGCCGGCATCGGCACGTAGATCAGCTGGCGGCCGTCGCCACCGATGACCTTGCGGTTCTCGGCCAGCACTTCCTGCACGGTTTCCAGCCACAGGCGCTTGCGGGTGACTTCCGGCGCGTTCTTGTACTCGCCCTGCAACAGGGTGAAGCGACGGGCGTCACCTTCGGCGCGGGCGACGATGGCCTGCTTGTAGCCTTCGGCGGTGGTACGGGCACGCGAGGCCTGGCCGCGCGCTTCCGGCACCACCTTGGCGGCGTAAGCCTGGGCTTCGTTGATCAGGCGTTCCTTGACCTGCTGGGCACCGTTGACCTCGTCGAAAGCCGGCTTCACTTCTTCCGGCGGACGCGCGTCAGGCAGGGTCAGGCCGGTCACGCTGAGACCGGTCTTGTAGGTCTTCAGCGAGGCCTGCAGGCGCTGCTCGGCAACCACGGCCAGCGGGCCACGGTTGTTCAGCACGGTATTCAGGTCGGCGCGGCCAACCTGTTCACGCACGGCGCTCTGCGCGGACTGTTCCAGCATCTGGTCGGCATCGACCGTACCAAACAGGTACTCGCGCGGGTCGTCCACGCGGTACTGCACGTTGACCGATACGTTGACGATGTTCTCGTCACGGGTCAGCACCGGCACGTTGCTGCTGAAGGTCTTGATCTGGGTCGCATTGACCTTGACCACCGACTCCAGCGGCCACGGCAGCTTGAAGTTGGGGCCCGGCTGCAGGATGCGCGAGTACTCGCCGAAACGCAGGACCACACCGCGCTGCTGTTCACCGATCAGTTGGAAGCTGGAGAACAACAACAGCAGAGCCAACGCGACCAGCACCCAGCGCCAGATACCGCCATCAAACAGGTCGCGCAGCGGTCCAGGCAGTCCACCACCCCAACCTCCGCCATTGCCGCCACGTGGCGTACGCGGCGCGCGGTTGTTGTCCGCACCACCACCGCTGTTGCCGCCGGGTGTATTCCAGGCCATGCATACTCCATCTGTAAGGGCCAGGCTGCGGGGGCTCCCGCCGAGGACCTGACCATCTATCGAATCCCGATTCTAACAAGGCAGACTCTGAACAGGTTCGGGGCTAGCTGAACCGACAGGGTTTGCCCGCTGACCTTCCCCCAAGGTGGATGATCCCCGGCCCCCCCTGGCCGAAGCCCGGTCCCGCAATATCCATTCGACCCCGGAACGGGCCCGCCAAGACTAGGAATAGGGGCAGACCGGCCTTTTCACAACCGTTATGGTTGCACTCCCCCGTTCCGACGCAGGCCTACCGATGTCCCACACCGCCCCGTTCACCGCCTTCCGCATCCACAACGACGACGCCGGCTACCGCAGCGGCCTGGAGTCGCTGGGCCTGGACCAGCTCAGCCCCGGCGAGGTGGTCATCCGCGCCCGCTGGTCCTCGGTGAACTACAAGGACGCGCTGGCCGGCACCGGCAAGGGCAAGATTCTGCGCCGCTTCCCGCTGGTGGGCGGCATCGACGTGGCCGGCGAGGTGGTGGCCTCGACCGACCCGGCCTTCCGCGAGGGCGACCAGGTACTGACCACCGGCTGCGGCCTGAGCGAGACCCGCGACGGTGGCTACAGCCAGTATGTGCGGCTGGAGTCCAAGTGGGTGATCCCGTTGCCGGCGGCATTGAGCCTGCGCGAGGCCATGGTGCTGGGCACGGCCGGCTTCACCGCCGCGCTGGCGCTGCTGCGCATGACCGACAACCGGCAGACGCCAGCCCACGGCCCACTGGCCGTCACCGGTGCCACCGGCGGGGTCGGCTCGCTGGCAGTGGACATCTTCAGCCGCGCCGGTTTCGAGGTGCATGCCATCAGCGGCAAGGCCGAGGCCGCGGACTACCTGACCGCCATCGGCGCCAGCCAGGTACTGGGCCGCGATGCCCTGGCCACCACCCGGCCGATGGAATCGGCCCGCTTTGGCGGCGGCCTGGACAACGTCGGCGGCAGCATGCTGACCAGCCTGCTGGCGCAGACCACGCCCTATGGCAATGTCGCTTCGGCCGGCCTGGCCGCGTCCGGCGCGCTGGACATGACGGTGATGCCCTTCATCATCCGTGGCGTATCGCTGTTGGGCGTGGCCTCGGCCGGCACCGCCCGCGACATCCGCGAGCAGGTCTGGCAGCGACTGGGCAGCGACTGGAAGCCGCGTCACCTGGACCGCATCTGTACCCGCGAAGTGGCGCTGGACGAACTGCCGGGGGTATTTTCGACCATGCTGGACGGCAAATCCTTCGGCCGCACCGTCGTAAGAATTGATTGACGCAAGTCACAGCACAACCCCGGCGTGGAACGCGCGGCTTCACGCCGGGAGCAGGCCGGCACTACACTGCCGGCACTACTTGGGGAAAAACATGGCGCGTATCCTGATTGTCGATGACTCACCATCGCAGTTGATGGGCATTCAACGCATCGTTGAAAAACTGGGGCATGAAATCTTCACCGCAACTGATGGCGCCTCCGGGGTAGAGGTTGCCAAGCAGGTGCTGCCGGACCTGGTGTTGATGGACGTGGTGATGCCCAACCTCAACGGTTTCCAGGCCACCCGCACGCTCAAGCGCGAGGCCACCACCCAGCACATCCCGGTGATCCTGGTGACCACCAAGGATCAGGACACTGATCGCTTGTGGGGCATGCGTCAGGGGGCCAAGGCTTACATCACCAAGCCGTTCACCGAGGAGGACTTGTCGGCGGTGATCGCGCAGGTGTTCAGTGCCGAGGCACCGCCGGTTGGGTGAAGCTGCTTTCTTGGGGAAAGCGTTTGGGAAGGCGGGCTTTGCCCGCCTTTCCTGTTTTTGGTGGTTGGGGTTTGTTTTGGCTCTGCTTGTTGGAAGCTTGCCCTCACCCCAACCCCTCTCCCGTAAACGGGAGAGGGGCTCGGATTGCTTGCGCTCGTAGTGCACTAGCCCCTCTCCCGCGCGCGGGAGAGGGGTTGGGGTGAGGGCAAGCTCCTGGCCAAAAATCCCAGCCGAAGACAAAAGAAAAGCGGGCAAAGCCCGCTTCTCTCCGACATCAGCAGCGTAAACAAAGCCGCAATCAGTCCTCGCCAAACGCCTTGGCCAGGTCCTTGTACGCCTTGCGCTGGGCCTCGTTGCCCGCTACCGGCGCCACCACCTCCAACTCCACGATCTGGTCGCCGTCAGGCTTGCCCGGCAGGCCACGGCCACGCAGGCGCAGCTTGCGGCCGCTGTCCGAGTCGGCCGGCACCTTCAACTCCACCGCACCGCCCAGGGTAGGCACACTGATGCTGGTGCCCAGCGCCGCCTGCCAGGGGGTGACCTGCAAGGTGTAGAGGATATTGCGGCCGTCCACCTCGAACTGCGGGTGCGAGGCGTATTCCACCTCCAGCATCAGGTTGCCGCCGCCGCTGCCCTGCCCGCCCAGGCGGATCACCTGGCCGGGGCGGATGCCCTTGGGGACGCGCACGTCAAGCTGGCGCCCATCCACGGTGATGCGCAGGCTGTCGCCGTTGTAGGCAGCCTCCAGTGGCACGGACAGCTTGGCGCGGGTGTCACGCATCGGCTGCGGGCCGGCGCCGCCAAAGCCCGGGCCCGGTCGCCGACCACCGGCACCGGCGCCGCCACGCTGGCGCGCAAACAGGCTTTCGAAGAAATCGCTGAAGCCGCCGCCGGCACCGCCGCCGCCGAACACCTCTTCGAAATCGAAGCCCTGGCCACCGCCAAAGTTCGGCGGCGCGTGGAACTCCTCGCCGGGGCGGTAGCCCTGCGCGCGCAACTGGTCATAGGCCTGGCGCTTCTGCGGATCGCGCAGCGCCTCATAGGCCTCGTTGACCGCCTTGAATTTCTCCTCGGCGCCGGCTTCCTTGCTTACGTCCGGATGGTACTTGCGCGCCAGCCGACGGTAAGCGGTCTTGATTTCGGCATCACCGGCGCTGGGCTCAACCCCGAGCGTGGCGTAGTAATCCTTGAATTCCATCCATACACCTCTGAAAAAAAACTGGCCCGACACCTTGCGGCAACGGGCCATCGTGCAATCGGCAGGCGCCGTGGCCCCATTCTACCGGGCCACGGCCACTGCGCAGGTGGAAGTTCGCTCACGCCGCTCAGGCGCTGGGCTGGCCCTGCACCACCTGGATGCGGCGGGGAGCCGCCTCGCTGCGCTTGGGTATACGCACCTCCAGCACGCCGTTGTGGCTAGTGGCGACAATGCCCTCGGCATCGGCGCTGTCCGGCAGCACGAAGCGGCGGTTGAAACTGCCCTGGCCACGCTCGCTGCGGGTCAGGCGCTGGCCTTCGGCCAGTTCAGGCGTGCTGCGCTGGCCACTGATGGTGAGTACGCCCTTTTCCATCTGCACGTCGATGCTGGCGGGATCAACACCGGGCAGATCTGCCATCACCACGAAACGGTTGGCTTCCTCGCGGATATCGACGGCAGGCAGCCATGCCGACGCGGTGCTGTTGGTGACGGTTTCGAGCAGCGGCGACAACAACTGATGAATCTCGGACTGGGTCGGCCACTGGCGGTAACGTACGATGCTCATGATGTCCTCCTGCAAGATAGGAAGGGACTGGCACGCCGGAATGGCACTGCCTTTCCCATGCCCAGGACGTATTGTGTGAAGACCGTCTTTTCAAGCTGTTGACGCGGCGCTTCCACCGCCTCTTTAAACTCAAATTCAGCCTAGGAGCCCCACCCAATGTCCATCAACGTCGGCGATCGCATTCCGGAAGTAACCCTCAAGCGTCTACGCGAAGGCCTGGAAACGATCGACACCCATGCACTGTTCGACGGCCGCAAGGTCGTGCTGTTCGCCGTGCCGGGCGCCTTCACCCCGACCTGTTCGGCCCGGCATCTGCCCGGCTACGTGGAGCACTTCGAGGACTTCCGCAAGCGCGGTATCGAAGTGTTCTGCATGGCGGTGAACGATCCGTTCGTGATGCAGGCCTGGGCCAAGAGCCAGTCGGTGCCGGACGGACTGCAGATGCTGTCCGACGGCAATGGTGATTTCACCCGCGCGCTGGGCCTGGAGATGGACGCCAGCAGTTCGGGCATGGGCCTGCGTTCGCGACGCTTCGCACTGTATGTGGAAGACGGCGTGGTGCGTGCCGCCTATATCGAACAGCCGGGGCAATTCGAGGTATCCGGGGCCGAGCACGTGCTCGCCCATCTGCCCGCATAGGGGCGCAACAGAAGGAAAGGCCAGCCATGAGCAAGCAGCCCGCCGCCAAATCCGCAAAAACCACGCAGTTGGCAGGTATCACCGATCGCAAGACCTTGCGTGCCAACGCACGCAAGAGCATCGAGGACGGTGCGGTGACGCCCACCTACACCGCCAATCGAACGGCGGTGATCAAGCTGCTCAACGATGCGCTGGCCACCGAGTGGGTATGCGTGCTGCGCTACTACCGCCATTACTACATGGCGAAGGGCATGCTGGCCGATGCGGTGAAGGCCGAATTCCTGGAGCATGCGCAGCAGGAACAGGCGCATGCGGCGCTGTTGTCCGAGCGCATCGTGCAACTGGGGGGCGAGCCGGATCTGAATCCGGACACCCTTACCGCGCGCGCCCATGCTGAGTACAAGGAAGGCGGCAACCTGCGCGACATGGTGCGCGAGAACCTGATCGCCGAGCGCATCGCCATCGACAGCTACCGCGAGATGATCAACTTCGTTGGTGACAAGGACACCACCACCAAGCGCATCCTCGAACAGATCCTGGCGCAGGAAGAAGACCACGCCGACGATTTCGCCGACATGCTGGAAGGCTGGATAGGCGAGTAAGCCCGCCCAACGTGTAGTGCCGAGCCATGCTCGGCAGGGGCGTTACCGGCAATCCCAACCTTTTGGGAGCGCCGCGAGCCGCGAGACTGTCAATCAATCCGATTGCAGATGCGCAGCGGGTTTGTAGGCGTCGGCTTCATGGCTTGCGCTGGTCGTGCACGCATTGTCGGGAAAGCCCCTTGCCGAGCATGGCTCGGCACTACGGGCATTGCTGGGAAGGCCTCTGCCGAGCATGGCTCGGCACTACCGGCATTGCTGGGGAAGCCTCTGCCGAGCATGGCTCGGCACTACCGGCATTGCTGGGAGAAGCCCCTTGCCGAGCATGGCTCGGCACTACGGGCATTGCTGGGAGAAGCCCCTTGCCGAGCATGGCTCGGCACTACGGGCATTGCTGGGAAGGCCTCTGCCGAGCATGGCTCGGCACTACGGGTTTCTAGTTCACCACGCGGAAGCGCACGCGGGTCCAGGCGCCGTCGGCGGCCAGCGCGGTCAGCGTGTGTTCGCCGGCGGCGTTGAAATCACGGGTGAAACCGCGCGTGCCCTGGGTCTGGGCGATCCAGCGGCCATCCAGCAGCCATTCGATCGTCGCCTCGCTGCCCAGCGCCCGCAACTGCAGGCGCGGGCCGTGCTGCGCGCCCGGCGGGCGGGCCAGCGTGGCCAGATCATTGAGACCTTCGATATGCAGCACACCGTCCGACTGCCGGCCATCGTCTGCACAGTCCGCCGCCAAGGGCGGCAGCGCCTGTGCCTGCCGCTGGGCGACGCTCAGCCACGGTGAGGCCAATGCCGGCCACCGCGCGATCTCGCGATCTTCAACCCGCGCATGCCCCTCACAGCCGGGCGACACGCGCTGGCCGGTTATTGCATCTACCTGGAAACGCAGGCGCCCGGATTGCCACAGCCGCGCCTCACGTTCGGGGAAGCTGGGCGGCACCACGCCCTCCAGCACCCAGGCGGGGAAACGGCGCTGGCACATGGCCGGCGGGGTCTGCGCGGCGGCAATGCCCAGCGGCCAGCAGATCTCCACCTCGCTGACGCTGTCCGGACGCGCGCGCACCGCATTGTCACCGGCCTGCCGCGGCAGGCTGTCGATCACCTCGAACATCAACGGCAAGGCGGTCACCGCACCGTACTGGCCGGGCAAGGGCGTGCCGTCCGGGCGTCCAACCCAGACCCCGACGGTGTAGGTGCGGGTACTGCCTATCGCCCAGGCATCGCGGTAGCCGTAGCTGGTGCCGGTCTTCCAGGCAACGCGCGGGCGGTTGCCGGTATCGAAGGTGCCCACGCCATAACCGGGACGCGGATTGGATTCGAGTATGTCGCGCACGATCCATGCCGCGCCCGGCGAGACCAAGCGGCGTTCGATGCGCGCGTCCTCGGGCGTATAACGCACGCGGCCGGCGATGCCGTCGCGGTTCAAGGCCGAAAACGCGCCGACCAGATCCTCCAGCCGTGCGCCCGTCCCGCCAAGGATCAAGGCCAGGCTGGGCTGGGTGCCCCGTGGAAAGCGCAGATTGATGCCGGCATTGCCCAGCCGCGCGGCAAAGCGCGCCGGCCCTACCCGGTCCAGCAGATCCACCGACGGCACATTCAAGGACAAACGCAATGCCGTGGCCGCGCCTACCGGCCCATTGAACGCCGCATCAAAGTTCCCCGGCCGATAACCACCGAAGCTCTGTGGCGCGTCGATGATCAGGCTTTCCGAATGGATCAGGCCATCGTCCAGGGCCATGCCATACAGGAAGGGCTTGAGCGTTGAGCCGGGCGAACGCCAGGCCTGCACCATGTCCACATGCCCCAGCCGCGCCTTGTCGCCGAAGCTGACCGAGCCAACATAGGCGCGCGCCTCCAGGGTGCGGTTGTCCATCACCAGCAAGGCCGCCGAGGTGCGCTCGGGCAACTGCGAGAAATACGCGGCCACGCGTTCTTCCAGCGTGCGTTGCAGGCCGCTGTCGATGGTGGTCTCGATCTGGGCCATGCGTGGCTGGGCACTGCGCAGGCGCTGCGCCAGCAAGGCGGCATGCAGGGGCTGCTGCAGCGAACGCGCGACCACCAACTCAACCCGCGCATCGGCGACCTCCTCGTCCGACCACACGCCCAGCTCGGCCATGCGCGCCAGCACCTTGTCGCGGGCGCGCTGCGCGGCCTCGGGGTGCCGATCCGGGCGCAGTCGGCTGGGGGACTGCGGCAATACCGCCAGCAAGGCCGCCTCGGCCTGTGACAGGTGGGTGGCCGACTTGCCCAGGTACGCCCAACTGGCCGCTTCCACGCCTTCGATGGTGCCGCCGTAGGGCGCGCGTTCCAGGTAAAGATCGAGGATCTGCGCCTTGCTCAGATGCACTTCCAGTTGCAGTGCCCGCAGCAACTGCTTGAGCTTGCCCCAGGGCGTGCGCGTATGCGGATCGAGGATGCGCGCGACCTGCATGGTCAGGGTGGAGCCACCGGACACGATGCGCCGCTCCAGCAGCATCTGTTTGCCGGCCCGCAGCAGCGCCCAGGGGTTGATGCCGGGGTGGCGCCAGAACCAGCGGTCCTCGTAGGTCAGCAGCGCCTGCAGGTACAGCGGCGAAACGGTCTTTGCATCGGCCGGATAGCGCCACACCCCTTCGGCGTCGGCGAAGGCGCGCAGCGGCGTGCCGTCAGCGGCCACCACCAGGGTACTGGTGTCGCGCGATTTCGGCAGCGGCACGGGGAATGCCAGGTCCAGCACCAGCAGCAAGGTCAGCAGTGCGGCAAGCGCCCAGCGCAGGTTGCGGAGCGTGAACACGGCGCGCAGGCGGGAGCCAAGAGGTTTCAGCCTGGGGAAGCGCGCTTTCACTGGGGACGATTCTTCAAACGTGAGCTGGGGGGCTGGGGCGGATTGGCTTGGCCGTGGGAGAGCTTACCCCTCCCCAACCCTCCCCTTGCCTTCGGCAAAGGGAGGGAGCAGGGCGCCGCGATTGTTGACTGTGGAGCTGGGGCGGAACAGCTTGGCCGCGGAAGAGCTTACCCCTCCCCAACCCTCCCCTTGCCGTTGGCAAAGGGAGGGAGCAGGAGCCGACTACGGCTGCACCACCGTGATCGTGCTGGGGTTGGCCCGGCCCACGCCGCGCATGTCGGGCCGGTACATGTCCTCGGCCAGCGGCGGCGGCACCATGTAGGTGCCCGGGGTGACCGCACGCACCAGGTAGAACACGTGCGCGGTGCTACCACGCGACAGCTTCAGCGCCGCCACGTAGCGATCATCGCGGAACTCCTCGTGCTTGACGTCGGCGGCGCGCGAACGGTCGCTGATCTGCACCTCACCCACGACCACGTCGGCCCATTGCTTGGCATCGCCCAGGTTGAAGTTCTCTATCTCCAGCCCGGCTGGCAACAGGTCGGTGATCAAGGCATCGGGCATGTTCGAATTGGCGGTGACGCTGAGCCGCACGATCAAGGCCTCGCCTTCCTTCAACGACCGCGGCGTCCACGGCTTGCCATCGGTACCGAACCACGCGCGCTCGATGCCGATCACGCTGTTGTCCGGCGCCGGCGGCTGGCGCGGAATGCCGGCAACGTCGAGGCTGGCGAACATCGGCGCCTCGCCCTGCGGCGAGAACCGCACGCCCTGTGCCAGCTGTGCCATATCGAACACGCGACCGAAGGCCTTGCGGGCATCGATGGCCTCGACCTTGTCGCCGACCGCAAGCTCACCGGACACCAGCTTCTTCTGGTTGGCCATCAGAGCCTTGCCCAGACGCGCCAGCGCCACCTGTTCCTGCGTGCTCAGCCACATCAGGCCGTTGCCGCGACGCACATCCAGGGTGCGGCCCAGATCGATCACGCGCGCATCGTACTCCGGCTTGGACAGGCCGCGCTCGTGCAGCAGCGCGATCATCAAGGCCTCATCGCGCAGGCGGGTGCCATAGTCGCCAAAGTACTCCGGACGGTCAGCGCTGGACTTGGCAAAACCCGCGGCAATCGCCGCCTGGCCGCGCTTGCTGTCACCCTGGATCGCCAACGCCGCCCCCAGGTGCACCAGCGACAGGCCGGTGACCGCCTTGCTGCGTTCGTTGTCCCACAGCGTGCGCAGCGTGCCCAGCGGGGCGCGGTTGACCCGTGCCAGCACGTAGCCGGAATAGGCCTGGTTGGCGAACTTCAAACCGTCGCGGCGATCACTGCCGTAGAACTGGTTGCCGCCACTGAGCAGGTCTTCGCTGATGCGGTTCAAGGCCTTCTGCAGCACGTTCTCCGGCACCGCGAAACCGGCATCCTTGGCGTCGAGCAGGAACTCGGCGACATACGGCGTCAATGCCGGGTTGATGTAATCGTCATCGCCCCACATCGAGAAGTTGCCGTTGGCCACCTGCATCGAGGCCAGCCGCCCGAACGCGCCCTCCATGCGCTCGCGGCGGGTCTTGGCATCCAGGCCATCGGCACCCAGCATGGCCGAGGTGGCCTCATCCAGCATCAGCGCCGCATAGCCCTTGCTGGTGGTCTGCTCGGCACAGCCATAGGGGTAGTTCAACGCCCCCTGCAGCGCCGACGCGAATGGAATGGGCGGCAGCGCGCTGACCAGCATGCGGGCATTGACCGAACCGTCCATCAGGCCGTTGGCGAAACTGCTGTCCAGGTTGACCGGTGCCAGCGGGTCCAGGGTGCGGGTCTGCGAGCGCAGCACTGACGGCCAAGCTGCGCGCACTGGCAGGTCATAGCGCCGGTCCACCTTGAAGCCATTGCCATCCACCCGCACCCGCACCTTGGCCACGCTATAGCCTTCCTGCGCACTCAGCGGGAAGCTCAGGGTGCTCTTGGCATCCACGCCAAGCTGCACCTTGCGGCTTGCCTCGGCAATGCCCAGCGGACCTTCACCGTCCACCCGCACGGCAAATTCGCCGGGCTTGCCGGTGAAGTTCTGCACGTCCAGGGTCACCGTGCTGCGGTCCCCCGGCGCCATCACCCGCGGCATGCTGGCTTCGGCCAGGATCGGCGCGCGCACCAGCGTTTCCACGTCACGGTTGCCGTATCGGTCGGCCGAGTAGACCAGCGCCGAGACGCGCAGGGTGCCGTTGAAATCCGGTACCTGCAGGCGCACCCGCGCATTGCCCTTGGCATCCAGCGCCACCGGTCCGGAGAACAGGTCCACGGTCTGCACCCGCGCGGTCGGCCGCTTGGCCTGCGGCAAGGCTGCCAAGGCCATGTCGCCACCAAACTTCAGCTTGCCGCTGTTGCCCTCGAAGCTTTCGATCACCCGGCCGTAGATGTCATAGGCATCCACGCCCAGGCGGCGCTGTGCGAAGAAATGCGCCGGTGCATCCGGCACCGGGAAGCGGGTGATGTTGAGGATGCCCACATCCACCGCCGACACCGTGACGTGCGCCGGCTTGCCGGCCAGTTCCGGCGCGCTGACGGTCACCGTCATCGGCTGCTCCGGACGCATCTGCTTGGGCGCGATCAAACCGACCGCAACGCGGCGGTCGCGGCGGTCCATCGGCACATGCGCCACGCCCACGGCACGCGCCGGGGTGATCTTGCTGGGCGCGGTGCCGCCGCGGAACACCAGTGCGGTGATGTAGACATCGTGGCGTTCCCAGTCCTTGGTGACCGGGATTTCAAAGGTGCTGCCCGGCTTGGCGTCGATGTCCTGCACGTACAGCATGTGGTCGCTTTCCACCATCAGCAGGCCACGGCCGGCATGTGGCGGGGTCAGCGTGACCTTGACGGTATCGCCGGCACGGTAGCCCGCCTTGTCCAGCGACAGCTTGACCTTGTCCGGGCGCGCATCCAGGCCACGGTTGTCGTCGTTCCAGCTCCAGCCGGCGCGGAACGGATAGCGCATGGTCAGGCCGGTGGCCGGGTCGAACACGTCCACGCGGTACTCGCCCCACTCCACCGGGAAATCGAAACGGGCCGCGGTGGTCCCGGCATCGATGGTGCGGGTTTCCTTGTTCTCGAAACGGCGGGTGAAGTCGTAATCCCAACGGTTGTCGGTATAGGTCCAGTGGTAGTCGCGCAGTTCGCGCACCAGGGTGACCTTCAGCCCCTTGGCCGGCTGCGGCTTGCCCTCGGCGTCCACCCGCATCAGCTCGAAGCGCGCGTAGGCATTGGCATCGGCACCATCGGCGTCGTTGAACAGGGGACGCACGGCCACCAGTACCGGCGCCGGCCACATCACCCGCTTCAGGGTGCGGGTAACGGTGCGGCCACCGGTTTCATAGACACTGCCGGACAACAGCGCGGCCACGGTGGTGGCCTTGCCTGCCTCGGCTGGCAAGGCGACGTCCTGGCGCAGCTTGCCGTCCTTGGGCAGGGTGGTATCGATCACGTCATTGGCTTCGCGCGGCAACTGCACGGTCGGGTCGCCGAAGAACCAGCCCGGCATGGCCTCCACCGGATGCTGCTCCACCGCCACCGCCAAGCGTGCGGTGAAGCGGTTGCCGTCGGCCGGCGCGCCATACAGATAGGCCGCATCGGCCTGCAGCTGCAGGGCCTCGCCCGGCTTGAGCGTTTTCTGCGCGCTGTCCAGGTCCAGCTTCATGCGCTCGGGCAGGAATTCCTCGATGCGCAGGGTCATGCCCTGCACCGCTTCCTTGCTGCCCGGGTCGGTACGGAACTCCACCGTCCAGCGGCCGGTAGGCGCCTCCACCGGGATGGTCTGCTCGAACGCGAAATAGCCCTGCTCGCCCGGCTGCAGGCGGGTCTCGCGGAAGGTCTTTCCATCGGGCTGCTTGAGCCGCAGGAACACCGGTTGGCCGCCGGTGGCCGGCCCGGCCAGGGTCTTGCCGTCGTTGTCGCGCAGCAGCGCGGAGATGCGCACCGTTTCACCCGGGCGGTAGAGGTCACGTCCGGACCAGGCGAAGACATCGAAGTTCGCATTCTGGCGGCCGGCCACGGCGAACTCGCTGAGGTCCAGCGCCGGCTGGTTGAACGGCAGCATGGTGGTGTCGCTGCCACTGCTGGCCACCAGCACATGCGCCGCATCCAGCGTGTAGTTCAGCAGGGCATTGCCATTGGCATCGGTCTGGCCCTTGAGGATGACCTCGCCCTTGCCGTCGATGACCTTCAGCTCAACCTTCTTGGCCCGCGCGCCATCGGCCAGCGAAGCGGTATGCACGAACAGCTTGTCCTTGTAGGCACGGGTGTGCAGGCCGATGTCACTGACGGTGAAGAAGGCGGTATCAAACTCGTTGTCGAAGCTGCCGGTGCGCTTCATCACCGCGAAGTACAGGCCCGGCTGCTGCAGTTCCTTGACGTCCTGGATCGGCAGGTAGGTCAGCACGCGCTCGTTCTGCTTGCCGCCCAGCACGAAGCGGTTGACGTAGACCGGCTCGGCCAGCTGGTTCAGCGGGGTGTTGTCGCCGTATTCGCTGTCCAGCTCCCAGCTGCCGCGGCGACCGCCACGCTGATACTGACTGAAGAAGGTAGGCAGGTCCTTCTCGCGCACGCGCAGGAACTCGACGTCCACCTCCGGCACGTTCACCGACACCACCGGCAGGCCGCGGCTGTCCTTGGCCGGCAGCACGCTGCCCTGCGAGGCAAAGCCCACCGCCGGGTCCAGCTCGCCGGTGAACACTTTCTGCTTGACCTCGCTGCCCAGACGGTTGCCGTCAGCAGCCAGCAGGTCGGCGGAGATGATCAGGGTGTATTCCTTGGCCGCCTCCACATAGGGATAGCGCAGGGTCTTGCCGTCGTCGGACAGCGACCAGCTGCTGTCCTCGTTGCCTACCTTCTCCTCGAAGCGCAGCAGCTTGTCGAAATCCTGGGTGCCGACCAGCGGCCGCGAGAACTCCACCGCCAGCGCCAGGCCATCGCCGCTCTTCTGGTCCGGGTAGGCGCGCAGCATGGCGAAGCCCTTGACCTCCTCCTGGGTGGTCTTGATCGCCTCCCCGCTGGCCCCGGGCAACTGCCCGCTCTCATTGCGCTTGCATCCTGCAACCAGGGCCAGCGCCATCAAGGCGACTGCAGCCCAGCGAATACGCGTCAACATCCTGTTACCCATGGCGTCCTCCCGCAGATCGCCCGAGTATAACCAGCCCGCATGTAAAGGCCCGTGTAGCGGTGCGCTTTCTGCAGGCGATTTGTCTGGAACTCCCGTTCCCGCACAACGCCCGATCCACGCGGGCCATCAACAGCAAAAGGGCCGCTGATTTCAGCGGCCCTGACGCTTCTTCAGGCGCTCATCCTGGCTTGGACGGCGCAAGGCCTCAGAACGCATCACCGGGCACGCGTACCCAGCCTTCCATCAGGATGCGTGCACTGCGGCTCATCACCGCCTTGGTGACGGTCCATTGGCCATCCACCGATTCGACCGCAGCACCGACGCGCAGCGTGCCGGACGGATGGCCAAAGCGCACCGCATCGCGCTGACCACCACCGGCGGCGAGGTTGACCAGGGTGCCCGGCACTGCCGCTGCCGTGGCGATGGCGACCGAGGCCGTGCCCATCATCGCGTGGTGCAGCTTGCCCATCGACATGGCGCGGGCATTGAGGTCGATGTCGCCGGCGTGGATCTGCTTGTTGCCGCTGGACAGATAGTCCTGCGGCGGCGCGACGAAGGCGACCTTGGGCGTGTGCTGGCGCTTGAGCGCCTCTTCAGGTGTCTTGATCAGGCCCATGCGCAGCGCGCCGGCAACGCGGATAGCCTCGAGCTTTGCCAGCGCCGCCTTGTCATCGTTGATGGCGGGTTGCAGCTCGGCACCGGTGTAGCCGATGTCCTGCGCGTTGACGAACACCGTGGGGATGCCAGCGGTGATCATCGTCGCCTGCAGCTTGCCCACGCCGGGCACATCAAGCTCATCGACCAGGTTGCCGGTGGGGAACATCGCGCCACCACCCTCGCCTTCGCCCTCATCGGCCGGGTCGATGAACTCCAGCACGATCTCGGCGGCCGGGAAGGTGACACCGTCCAGTTCGAAGTCACCGGTTTCCTGCACCTGACCGTTGGTGATGGGCACGTGGGCGATGATGGTCTTGTTGATGTTGGCCTGCCAGATGCGCACCGCGCAGATGCCGTTCTCGGGGACGCGTGCCGGATCGATGTAGCCTGCATGCAGCGCGAATGCACCCGCGCCGGTCGACAGGTTGCCGCAGTTGCCGGACCAATCGACGAAGTCGGTATCGATCGACACCTGACCGTACAGGTAGTCCACGTCGTGATCGGGCTTGCTGCTGGGCGCGATGATCACGCACTTGCTGGTACTGGAGGTAGCGCCGCCCATGCCGTCGGTGTGCTTGGCATAGGGATCGGGCGAACCGATCACCCGCTGCAGCAGGCGGTCACGGGCCACGCCGGGCTGCTGCGCGCGGGCCGGCAGGTCTTCCAGGCGGAAGAACACGCCTTTGGAGGTGCCGCCGCGCATATAGGTGGCCGGAATTTTGATCTGGGGGATGTGGGACATGGGGTGGGTTCCCTCGGGTTGTTGTTGTGTGGGGTGAGAGCTTTCCCCCTCTCCCCAACCCCTCTCCCCCGAGGGGGGAGGGGCTTTGGTCCGCGCGAGCGCCGGCAATGCTGGAACTCGCGTCATTTGCTTTCGCTCCCCTCTCCCGCGAGGGGAGAGGGGCTTTGGTCTGCGCGAGCGCCGGCAATGCTGGAACTCGTGTCATTTGCTTTCGCTCCCCTCTCCCGCAAGGAGAGAGGGGCTTTGGTCTGCGCGAGCGCCGGCAATGCTGGAACTCCATCATTCGCTTTTGCCCCCCTCTCCCTTTACGGGAGAGGGGTTGGGGGAGAGGGCGCTCACAGTTGCAAGTATCACTTCCAGCACCGCATCGCCGCTCCCAAGAATCTCGTTGTTCCAGAACCGCAGAACCGTGAAGCCCTGACTCTCCAGCCAAGCATCGCGCCTCGCATCCTGCCTGCTCTGGTTGTGTTGCCCACCATCAGCTTCAACTATCAGTCGCACGCCAAAGTGCACGAAGTCCACTACATACGGCCCCAGCGGCTGCTGTCGGCGGAACTTCTCACCCAGCAGACGATGTGCCCGAAGGTGGCGCCATAACCGATGCTCAGCTTCGGTCATGTTTTTACGTAGCGACTTTGCAAATTTGAGCTGCTGCATGATTGCGGGCCTCCTTTGCCCCCTCTCCCCAACCCCTCTCCCGTAAAGGGAGAGGGGCTCAGGCCTCATGCAGTCTCATCAATCTCGCGAAACAGTTGGATCACCACTCCCCTCTCCCTTTACGGGAGAGGGGCCGGGGGAGAGGGTAGCTTTAGCCCTCAGGCAACCGAGCCCTCCAGGAAGTCCTGTGCAAACCGCTGCAGCACGCCGCCGGCCTCGTAGATCGCCACTTCCTCGTCCGAATCCAGGCGGCAGGTCATCGGCACCTTCAGCACCTCGCCGTTGCGACGGGTAATGACCAGGGTCAGGTCCGTGCCCGGGGTGCGCAGGCCGATCACGTCGTAGCTCTCGGTGCCATCGATGCCCAGGGTGTTGCGGTTGGTGCCCGGCTTGAACTCCAGCGGCAGCACGCCCATGCCGATCAGGTTGGTACGGTGGATGCGCTCGAAGCCCTCGGCGGCAATCGCTTCCACGCCCGCCAGGCGCACGCCCTTGGCCGCCCAGTCACGCGAGCTGCCCTGGCCGTAATCGGCACCGGCGATGATGATCAGCGGCTGCTTGCGCTCCATGTAGGTCTCGATTGCTTCCCACATGCGCATGACCTTGCCTTCCGGTTCCACCCGCGCCAGCGAGCCCTGCTTCAAGCTGCCGTCTTCGTTGCGCACCATCTCGTTGAACAGTTTGGGATTGGCGAAGGTGGCGCGCTGTGCGGTGAGGTGATCGCCGCGGTGGGTGGCGTAGGAATTGAAGTCTTCCTCCGGCAGGCCCATCTTGGCCAGGTATTCGCCGGCCGCGCTGGACAGCAGGATGGCATTGGACGGGGACAGGTGGTCGGTGGTGATGTTGTCCGGCAGCACCGCCAGCGGGCGCATGCCACGCAGCGTGCGCTCACCGGCCAATGCGCCCTCCCAGTACGGCGGGCGACGGATATAGGTGCTCTGCGGGCGCCAGTCGTACAGCGGGCTGACCTTCTCGCCATGCTCCACGCGCACGTTGAACATCGGGTTGTAGACCTTGCGGAACTGCTCCGGTTTCACTGCCGCCTTCACCACCGCATCGATCTCGGCGTCGCTCGGCCAGATGTCCTTCAGGCGCACCTCGTTGCCATCGGCATCCACGCCCAGCACGTCCTTCTCGATGTCGAAGCGCACGGTACCGGCGATGGCATAGGCGATCACCAGCGGCGGCGAGGCCAGGAAGGCCTGCTTGGCATACGGGTGGATGCGGCCGTCGAAGTTGCGGTTACCCGACAGCACGGCCGTCGAATACAGGTCGCGGTCGATGATTTCCTGCTGGATCTTCGGGTCCAGCGCGCCGCTCATGCCGTTGCAGGTGGTGCAGGCGAAGGCGACGATGCCGAAGCCCAGCTTCTCCAGATCCGGCAGCAAGCCGGCTTCTTCCAGGTACAGCTGCACGGCCTTGGAGCCCGGCGCCAGCGACGACTTCACCCATGGCTTACGGGTCAGGCCACGCGCATTGGCGTTGCGCGCAAGCAGCGCCGCGGCAATCACGTTGCGCGGGTTGGAGGTATTGGTGCAACTGGTGATCGCAGCGATGATCACCGCGCCGTCGGGCATCAGGCCTTCGGCCTCCTCGCCCCGGCCGCTTTGCAGCTTGGCTTCGTCGGCGATGCCGCGCTCGGTCAGGTCCGACACCGGCAGGCGCTTGTGCGGATTGCTGGGGCCGGCCATGTTGCGCACGACGCTGGACAGGTCGAACGCCAGCACGCGCTCGTACAGCGCGGTTTCCAGCGCGTCGGCCCACAGCCCGGTGGTCCTGGCGTAGTTCTCGACCAGCGCCACCTGTGACTCCTCGCGGCCGGTCAGGCGCAGATAGTCGATGGTCTGCTGGTCGATGTAGAACATCGCCGCGGTCGCACCGTATTCCGGGCACATATTGGAGATGGTGGCGCGGTCACCGATGGTCAGCGCGGCCGCGCCTTCACCGAAGAACTCCAGCCAGGCACCGACCACACGCTCCTTGCGCAGGAACTCGGTCAGTGCCAGCACCACGTCGGTGGCGGTGATGTTCGGCTGCGGCTTGCCGGTCAGCTTGACGCCGATGATGTCGGGCAGGCGCATCCACGAGGCGCGGCCCAGCATCACGTTCTCGGCTTCCAGGCCACCCACGCCGATCGCGATGACGCCCAGCGCATCCACGTGCGGGGTGTGGCTGTCGGTGCCGACGCAGGTATCGGGGAAAGCCACCCCGCCCTGCTGGTAGATCACCGGCGACATCTTCTCCAGATTGATCTGGTGCATGATGCCGTTGCCCGGCGGGATCACGTCGACGTTCTCGAAAGCCAGCTTGGTCCAGTCGATGAAGTGGAAGCGGTCTTCGTTACGGCGGTCTTCGATGGCGCGGTTCTTGGCGAACGCGTCCGGATCGTAGCCGCCACATTCCACCGCCAGCGAGTGATCGACGATCAGCTGCACCGGTACCACCGGGTTGACCTTGGCCGGGTCACCGCCCTTGTCGGCGATGGCGTCACGCAGGCCGGCCAGGTCGACCAGCGCGGTCTGGCCGAGGATGTCGTGGCAGACCACGCGTGCCGGGAACCAGGGGAAATCGAGGTCACGCTTGCGCTCGATCAGCTGCTTGAGCGAATCGGTGAGCGTGGCCGGGTTGCAGCGGCGCACCAGGTTTTCGGCCAGCACGCGCGCGGTATAGGGCAGCGTGGCGTAGGCGCCGGGCTGGATGGCATCGACTGCGGCGCGGGCGTCAAAGTAATCCAGCGTGCTGCCGGCAAGGTGTTTGCGGTAATCGGTATTCATGGCTGGCCTGTGAGGGTCTGGGCTTGCTGGTGTGCTTTGGGTTGTACGCGGATGCCTGCGATTGCAGCAATCCCACAGCAACACATGGAATCTGGTGGTTCCCTTCTCCCGCCTGCGGGGGAAGGTGCCCAAAGGGCGGATGGGGGGAGCTCTTGCTCTCGCTTGAGCTCTCGCTTGAGCTCCAGCTTTGCTTCGTTTTTTTCTACGGGCTTCAAGCGGGCTGTACGTGCTAGAAGCTTCCCCTCACCCCAACCCCTCTCCCGCAAGCGGGAGAGGGGCTTTTAGGCATCACGCATCATCTACGCTTCGAACTCAGCCGCGCTTGTCCAGCGGCATGAAGGTCTGGTCTTCCGGACCGGTGTAATTCGCGCTCGGACGGATGATCTTGCCGTCGATGCGCTGCTCGATGATGTGCGCACTCCAACCCGCAGTACGCGCAATGACGAACAGCGGCGTGAACATCGCGGTCGGCACGCCCATCATGTGGTAGCTGACAGCGCTGAACCAATCCAGGTTCGGGAACATCTTCTTGATGTCCCACATCACCGACTCCAGACGCTCGGCGATGTCGTACATCTTCATGTTTTCCTGCTCGGCCGACAGCTCGCGCGAGACCTCCTTGATCACCTTGTTGCGCGGATCGGACACGGTATAGACCGGATGGCCGAAGCCAATCACCACTTCCTTGCGCTCGACGCGGGCCTTGATGTCGTCCTCGGCTTCGTCCGGCGTCTCGTAACGCTTCTGCACTTCGAAGGCGACTTCATTGGCGCCACCGTGCTTGGGACCACGCAGCGCACCGATACCACCGGTGATGGCGCTGTACATGTCGCTGCCGGTGCCGGCGATGACGCGGCAGGCGAAGGTCGAGGCGTTGAATTCGTGTTCCGCGTACAGGATCAGGCTGGTGTGCATGGCCTTGACCCAGGACTCCCGCGGCTGCTCGCCGTGCAGCAGGTGCAGGAAGTGGCCGCCGATCGAATCATCGTCGGTCTCCACGTCGATGACCTTGCCGTTGTGGCTCCAGTGGTACCAGTACAGCAGCATCGAGCCCAGCGAGGCCATCAGCTTGTCGGCGATGTCACGCGCGCCCGGGTGATTGTGGTCGTCCTTCTCCGGCGACACGCAGCCCAGCACGGAAACACCGGTGCGCATCACATCCATCGGGTGCGCCGACGGCGGCAGCTCTTCCAACGCAGCCTTCACCGCTGCCGGGATGCCACGCAGCGCTTTCAGCTTGGCCTTGTAGGCGCGCAGCTCGGCCTTGTTCGGCAGCTTGCCGTGCACCAGCAGGTGGGCGATTTCCTCGAACTCGCTGGTGTTGGCCAGGTCCAGGATGTCGTAGCCACGGTAATGCAGGTCGTTGCCGCTGCGGCCAACGGTACACAGGGCGGTATTGCCGGCAGCGGTACCGGACAGGGCGACGGACTTCTTCGGCTTGAACGCGGGTGCGGCAGTTTGCTCTGACATGGTGTTTACCTCCGGGAAAACGGGTTCACGATTTCAATCAGGATTACGATCGGTGCCGCGCGTGGTCTGCTCCAGCAGCCGTTGCAGCATCTCGATCTGGCGGTTCTGTTGTTCAACCAGCAAAGCCCAATCCTGCGAACGCAGCAGGTCGAGCTTTTCGTGGATCTGCAGTACTTCAAGTTCGGACTTGATGTTGACCTGGTAATCGTTCTCGGCATGCATCCGGTCCACGGCCGCCTGCCGGTTCTGGCTCATCATGATGATCGGCGCCTGCACCGCCGCCAGGCAGGACAGCACCAGGTTCAGCAGGATGTAGGGATAGGGATCGAAGGCCTTGGCCAGCATGAAACTGTTGGCCACCATCCAGACCAGCAGCAGGAAGAAGAAGCACAGGATGAAACTCCAGCTTCCTCCTACCTGTGCCACCCGGTCGGCCACCCGCTCACCGAAGCTGCGCGCAGCGTGGAATTCCTGCCCCACGTTGCGCGCGACCTTGCGCCGCGAAATGAAGCGCTCCACCACCAACCGCTCCTCCGGCGGCAACTGCTCCAGTTCCTTTTGCAGGAACTGCCGCGCCGTTTCTCGGCGATCGACACGTGCGGTTCGGGACGAAGTGCTTGCCATGGCGGTTCAGGTGGCCGGGAAAGGCCCCATCATGCACCCTTGCCAGCGAATACCTTGTCCAGCTGCGCCTCGAAAGCGTGGTAGCCAATGCGGTCATACAGTTCCTCGCGGGTCTGCATGATGTCCACCACATTGCGCTGGTGGCCGTCACGGCGGATGGCTTCGTACACGTTCTCGGCGGCCTTGTTGGCGGCACGGAACGCGGACAGCGGGAACAGCTGCATCGCCACGCCGGCCGCGGCCAGTTCATCGCGGCTGAACAGCGGAGTCGCGCCGAATTCGGTGATGTTGGCCAGCAGCGGCACCTTCACCGCGTCGGCGAAGCGCTTATAGGTTTCCAGGTCGTAGGCCGCCTCGGCAAAGATGCCGTCGGCACCGGCTTCCACGCAGGCCAGGGCGCGCTCGATGGCCGCGTCCACGCCTTCCATCTGGATGGCATCGGTGCGGGCGATCAGGAAGAAGTCCGGATCGGTCTTGGCATCGGCGGCGGCCTTCACGCGGTCAACCATTTCACCCTGCGAGACGATTTCCTTGCCCGGGCGGTGACCGCAGCGCTTGGCGCCAACCTGGTCCTCGATATGGCAGGCAGCGGCGCCAGCCTTGATCAGCGATTTCACCGTGCGCGCGATGTTGAACGCGCTGGGGCCGAAGCCGGTATCGATATCCACCATCAGCGGCAGGTCGCAGACATCGCTGATGCGGCGCACGTCGATCAACACATCTTCCATCGTGTTGATGCCCAGGTCCGGCAGGCCCAGCGAGCCGGCAGCAACACCGCCGCCGGACAGGTAGATGGCGCGGTAACCGGCGCGCTTGGCCAGCAGGGCGTGGTTGGCATTGATCGCACCCACCACCTGCAGCGGGGATTCGGCGGCCAGTGCGGCGCGGAAGGCAGCGCCGGCGGAAGAAAGACTCATGGGTTGGCTCCTGGCTTGTGGCTGAGCGGTGGCGAGCATGCCATTCCGCTGTGACGGTTAATCTGGCACCATCAGATGCATTGATCAATCTTGATTCAATAAATCAACCTATTGAATACGCCATGTCCGATTCCCTCGACCCCGAACTGATCCCCGCCAACGAAGCCTGCGCCCTGCTCGGCATCAGCGCCGCCACGTTGTATGCCTATGTCAGCCGCGGTCAGCTGAGCTCGCGGCCCGGGCCCTCCGCCCGCAGCCGGGTGTACCTGCGGGCGGAGGTGGAACGGCTGGCGCAGCGCAAACGGGCCGGCCGTGGTGCCGAGCGCGGCGCGGCGCAGAGCCTGGATCGCGGCCTGCCTGTGCTGGAAACCCGCATCTCGCTGATCCGCCCGGATGCGCCTTATTACCGTGGCCGTTCGGCCGTAGCCGCGGCGCAGGCCGGCGCCACGCTGGAGGACATCGCCCGCCTGCTGTGGGAGTGCGAAGAGCAGAATCCCTTCACCAGCACCGCCCTGCCCGCCTGGCCCGAGCGCATTGCCGGCCTGGCACTGGACGCCAGCCTGCCGCCGGTGGAACGCACCATGGCCTGCATCCCGCTGCTGGCCCTGGAGCAACGCCAGTCACTCAATGCTGCTGCGCCGGTCCGGCGCGAAGTCGCCGCCTTGTTGCTGCGGCAGAACGCCGCCCTGCTGGTCGGCACCGCGGCGGACACACGGCCCGTGCACCGGCTGCTTGCCGATGCCTGGGTGCCGGGCGATGCGGCATTCGCCGAACTGGTGCGTGCGGCGCTGGTGCTGTGTGCCGATCACGAACTGAATGTGTCCGCGTTTGCCGCGCGCGTGGTTGCCTCCACCGGCGCGCACCTGCATGCCACGGTGAGCGCGGGCCTGGCGGCGCTGTCCGGGCCACGCCATGGCGGCGCCACCGCGCGCGCGCATGCCCTGCTGGTGGATGCCGAAGCCAGTGGCGCGCCAGCGACCTTCATTGCCGAGCGCTGGCGCCGCGGTGATGAGCTGCCGGGCTTCAATCATCTGCTGTATCCCGAGGGTGATCCGCGCGGTGCGGAGGTATTGCGGCAGCTACGCGAACGCTGTGGCGATTCGCCACGCATGCGCCATGTGGAAGCGGTGCTGGCGGCCACCGAGGAAGTCAGCGGGCAGCGGCCGAACATCGACGGCATGCTGGGTGCCATCTGCTATGTCTACGAATTGCCGGGCGCACATGCGCTGGTGATGTTCGCCACTGCCCGGCTTACCGGCTGGCTGGCGCATGCGTTGGAACAACAGGCGTTGGGCACCTTGATACGGCCACGTGCGCGCTATACCGGCTTGGCACCGAGGGGGTGAGCTTGTACTCCCTCCCTTTTGCGCAGCAAAGGGGAGGGTTGGGGAGGGGTAAGCTGTTGCGGCCTTGCCCGCATCACCAGCTTCGCGGCTTACGCCGCTTCCACATCCGAACGGCGATGCGTTTCTGCTCCCTCCCTTTTGCGCAGCAAAGGGGAGGGTTGGGGAGGGGTAAGCTGTTGCGGCCTTGCCCGCATCACCAGCTTCGCGGCTTACGCCGCTCCCACATCCGAACGGCGATGCACGTCTGCTCCCTCCCTTTTGCGCAGCAAAGGGGAGGGTTGGGGAGGGGTAAGCTTTTGCGGCCCTTCCCGCATCGCCAGCGTCGCGGCTTACGCCGCTCCTACAAGGCCCCTGCCCGCTTCGACCATTGATTGATGATCTGCGCGATGGCCTGCACGCCATCGGTCAGCGCCGCCGGGCCAGGCTGCAGGATCAGTGGCGACTTGATCTCATGCAGTTCGCCATCCCGCACCGCATTGATCGCCTCCCAGCCCGGACGTGCGGCCACCCGCTCCGGGCGGAACTTCTTGCCGCACCAGGAACCGATGATGATGTCCGGGTTGCACGCAATTACCGGGTCGCCATCGGCAAGGATGCGCGCCTTGGCCAGAGGCTCGCGCGACAACTCCGGGAATACATCGATGCCGCCGGCAATCTCCACCAGCTCCGCACCCCACTGGATGCCGGTGATGATGGGCTCATCCCATTCCTCGACATAGACGCGCGGGCGCTGCGGCAGCCTTGCCGCCTGCGCGGCTATTGCATCCAATCCGCGCTGCAATTCGTCGGCATAGGCGTTGGCACGGGCCGCCACACCCACCAGCCCGCCCAGGCGGCGGATGTAATCGAGGATGCCGGCCACGCTGCGGTGGTTGGCAATCCACACCTCCACACCGTTACGGATCAGCTCGGCGGCGATATCGGCCTGGATGTCGGAAAAGCCAATCGCCAGGTCCGGCTTGAGCTTGAGGATCTCGCCGACCTTGGCGCTGGTGAAGGCGCTGACCTTGGGCTTGTCGCGGCGCGCCTGCGGCGGCCGCACGGTGAAACCGCTGATGCCGACGATACGGTCCTGCTCGCCCAGGGCATACAGCGTCTCGGTAGGTTCTTCGGTAAGGCAGACAATGCGACGCGGGCCGATCATGCGACGGCAAACTCCGTTGTATCGACGAAAACCGCCGGGGTATTCCATGGATGATGCGCGGCGATGGCGTACAGCAAGCGCTGCAGGCGCTGTGCATCACGTGCTATGCAGAACTCCAGCCGCACCGTGGGCTGATGCACCCGTTCACCGCCCTGCCCCTGCACGCTGCGGGTGCCGGGCAGTACCCGGTACTGCTCATCGGCAGCGCTCTCCCACATACCCTCGGCGTAACCGCCTGCGGCAAGATCATCAACGGCAAGAATGCCCTGCTTCAACCGCGCCAGATCCGCCGGCGGCACGAATACGGTAATGCGGTAGACCGGCTGCAGCTTCATGCCGCCGGGCCGTCCAACGGCATGCGGTAATAGATCACCCGCTCGGTCTCGGCGAAGCCGCTGCCCAGATGTGCGGCTTGCGCCAGCGCATTGTCCAGGGCCGTGTCCGATGCCAGCTCACTGCATCCCTGCGCAACTGCCCAGCGGGCAACTTCGGCTACCAGCGCACGCCCGATGCCCTTGCCACGCAACGCCTCGACCACGTACCAGCCTTCCAGAAATCCCACCGGTGAGCTGGCCGTGCCATTGACATGGTCATGGCGCAGATTGGCCTCGGCCAGACCCACCGGCCGGCCTTGGTCGAAGGCAAGCAGCACGGTGCCACCTTCTTGCAGCAACTGTTGCAGCTCGGCCAGCTCGGTGCCGCAGTCCGGCCACAGCGCGCGTCGCAGCTGCGCCCATGCCGGCCAGTCACTGGCCAGCGCGCGACGGATCACGGGGCCGGCTGTATTCACGGATACAGCATCCGCTTGCCCCACTCGCCTGCGGCGTCGGCTTCGTAGCACCAGCGTTCGTGCAGACGGAAATCGGCGCCGTACCAGAATTCGATGCGTCGCGGCACGATACGCACCCCACCCCAACCCTCGGGACGCGGTACCTCACGGCCTTCAAAGCGCTGTTCGAAACCGGCCAGACGCTGCTCGAATTCCTCGCGCGAAGCCAGCGGCTGTGATTGCACCGACGCCCAGGCACCAATCTGGCTCATGCGCGGGCGGCTGGCGAAGTAAGCATCGGATTCGGCCGCGGTTACCAGCTGCGCATCACCTTCAATGCGTACCTGGATGCCGGCCTCGCGGAGGCTGCGCCACAGGAACAGCAGTGCCGCCGCGTGGTTGTCATGCAGCTCGCGGCCCTTGCGGCTATCCAGATGCGTGTAGAACACGAAGCCACGCTCGTCGAAAGCCTTGAGCAGCACGGTGCGTGCCGATGGCCGGCCATCGATGTCCACGGTCGCGACGGTCATCGCGGTGGCATCGATCTCTCTGCCAGCCTTGGCCTCTTCAAACAATGCGGCGAAAGTCGAAAGCGCTTCTGCGTAAAGATTGGTCATGATCCTGCTTCGTAGGGCACGTGTTTGGGCTATTGTGGCGGCATGTCCCCCGTTCCGCACAGTTTTTCCCAACGCCGCTTCGCGCCGGCACTGGTTGCACAGGCGCTGGATGATGCATTGGCCAGTGCCGACGCTACGCCGGTACTGGCGATCAGCGGCGTACAGGGCAGCGGCAAGTCAACGCTGGCAGCACAGATCGTGGATCTGGCACGCACGCGCGGCCTGTGCGCCGCCGCCGTGTCCATCGACGACACCTACCTGACCCGTGCGCAACGGCAACGGCTGGCCGATCGCGTGCACCCCTTGCTTGCCACACGCGGGCCACCGGGAACACATGACCTGGCACTGGCGCTGGCCACGTTGGATGCGGCCAAGGCAGGCCAGGACTTCCTGTTGCCGCGTTTCGACAAGCTCGCCGACGAACGCGTGCCGGAAGCGCAGTGGAAAAGAATCGAACACCCCCTCGACCTGCTGGTATTCGAAGGCTGGTTCCTCGGCACCCCGGCTGAAACCGATGCTGCCCTGCAGATGCCATTGAACGCATTGGAGCGCGACGCCGATGCCGATGGCACCTGGCGACGCTGGTGCAACCAGGCGCTGGCCGAACACTACCCGGCCTTGTGGCGGCGCTTTGACCGGCTGTGGATGCTGCAACCACCCAGCTTCGCCGTGGTGCCGCACTGGCGCTGGCAGCAGGAACAAGCCCTGCAGCAGGCCTCACCGGGCCGCAGCAGCATGACCCGTGCGCAGCTGGAGCGTTTCGTGCAGTTCTACGAACGCATCAGCCGGCAGGCACTGCGTACCCTGCCGGGCATCGCCGACCGGGTCATCGCGCTGGACGCGCAACGGCAACCATTGGCCGACACCGCGGATTGAAGCATTGCGGCTGGCAAGGCCGGATCACCGCGCAGGAACAGCTCGACGGCGATAGCGCCGCCGAACCGTTGCCGGCGCTCGCGCAACAACGCGCGGCGCGATCACTGCACCAGGAAGGTGATCCGCAGGTTGACCCGCCATTCGATGATGTTGCCATCGCCATCGGTGACAACCTTGGTCTCGTTGACCCACGCACCCTGGATGCCCTTGACCGTCTCGGCCACCTTCTTGATGCCGCTACGTACCGCATCCTCGACGCTGGTTTTGGAGGCCGCGCTGACTTCAATGATTTTCGCCACTGACATGTCCAACTCCTTGGTTGCACCACGAACCATTCGTGGAACTTCCGAGCTTGGCTGCTACCGTGTTAAGGCACTGACACGAGGTGCTAGCATCTTCCGGTAATGAATCCCGCCCCCAATCTCATCCTGGTCGGCCCCATGGGCGCCGGCAAAACCAGCATCGGCCGCCGCCTCGCCGAGCGCTTTGGGTTGGTATTCGTGGATGCCGACCAGGCCATCGTCGACGACGTGGGCTCCAGCATCCCGGCCATATTCGAGAACGTCGGCGAAGCCGGCTTCCGTGCCCATGAAAAGCGGGTACTGACCCGCCTGTTGGCCGGCAGCGGCCAATTGATTTCCACTGGCGGCGGTTGCGTGCTGGATCCGGACAATCGCCGGCACATCCGCCAGCACGGCTTCGTGGTCTACCTGCGGGTCAGCGTGGCCTCGCAACTGGCGCGGCTGCACCGCGACAAGACCCGCCCCCTGCTGCAGCGCGAGGACCGGGAACAGGTGCTGCACACCATGGCTGGCATCCGCGATCCGCTTTACCGCGAAGTAGCCGACCTGATCATCGATACCGACCTCTATACCCCCGCCGATGCCACCGCGCACACCGTAACCCGGCTTGTCGCGCAATGGCAGATCCTGGAACCCACCCGCATGACCGCCCCCACCCGCACCGTCGCCGTCGGCGGCGACCACCCCTACCAGATCCATATCGGCCCGGACCTGCTGTCCCAGGCGCAGACACTGGCCGGCGCCATCCGTGGCCGCCATGTACTGCTGGTCAGCGACGACACCGTCGCACCGCTATACCTGGCCCAGGTGCAGACCGCGCTGCTGGCAGCCCGCCCCGACCTGAAGATCGGCCAGTACATCATCCCCGCCGGGGAAGCCTCCAAGACGCTGGAAAACTTCAGCGGCGCAATCAATGCATTGGCGACCCTGGGCGCCACCCGCGACGCCTGCGTGCTGGCCCTGGGTGGCGGCGTGGTCGGCGACCTGGCCGGCTTTGCCGCCGCCTGCTGGATGCGCGGGGTCGACTGCGTGCAGCTGCCGACCACCCTGCTGTCGATGGTCGATTCCTCGGTAGGCGGCAAGACCGCGGTGGACATCCCGCAGGGCAAGAACCTGGTCGGCGCCTTCCATCCGCCGCGCGCGGTGGTGGCCGATACCGCCGCCCTGCGCAGCCTGCCGCTGCGCGAGCTGCGCGCCGGTCTGGCCGAAGTCATCAAGTACGGCGCCATCCGCGACCCGCTGTTCTTCCAGTGGCTGCAGGCCGAACGCGAGGCGCTGCTGGCCGGTGACGACAGCGCGCTGGCCCAGGCCATCGCCCGCAGCTGTGAGCACAAGGCCGAGATCGTCGCCCGCGATCCGCTGGAAAAAGGCGAGCGTGCCCTGCTCAACCTCGGCCACACCTTCGGCCATGCCATCGAAACCGCACAGGGCTATGGCGCGCCGGGCAACGACAACCTCAACCATGGCGAGGCGGTGGCGGTCGGCATGGTGCTGGCAGCGCAGTTGTCGGCCGCGCTGGGCATGGCCGATGCGGCCGATACCGAGGTCCTGCGTGAACTGCTGCAGGCCTACGGCCTGCCAACCCGCATCCCCGCCGGCCTGGATGCCGAGGCCTTGCTGGGACATATGAGGCTGGACAAGAAGAACATCGCCGGCCGCCTGCGGCTGGTACTCTGGCGCGGCATCGGCAAGGCCGAGGTGGTGCCGGATGTGGATGAGGCGGCGGTGTTGGCGGTGCTGAGGCAGGGCTGAGCGGCAGTGCTTGAAGCGCCTCTCCCTGCGGGGTGAAAGGGGCAGCTTGCGAACCACTGGTTCGCTGCCCATTGAACGCCCTTGCGCTGGCGCAAGGGCCGGGGGCGCGTAGCGAGGGTTGGGGTGAGGGTCCGGGCGAAGCCTTGTGCCGTCAAATGAGCGCGAGGCTTCGCCCGCACCCTCATTCGCCCTTCGGGCACCTTCTCCCGCCGGGAGAAGGAGGACGCCGCCCCCAAAACCAGCCCAAAACCCGCACAACGGCTACAATCGCCGCCATGCGCGTCCTACTGCAACAGCCGCCCAGCGGCAATGAAGCCCCCCGCTACGTTCAACTGTCCCTGGTGCCGGATCTGCTCGGCGGCTGGGAGTTGCTGCGTGAGAGCGGCCAGACCGGTGGCCGCATCCAGCTGCGCCGCGAGCTGTTCCTGCAGCACGACGAGGCCGTGCATGCCTTCGAGAAGGCCCGCGACGGCCAGATCAAGAAAGGCTTCCAGGTGATGTTCACCGCCGGCCAGCCCGCACCCTGATTCCCGCATTCCTCGCAGGTGCGCCGCAGCGCGCCTGCGGTTCCCCCCCCAGGAGTTCCATGTGACCAGCCCACTTCGCAATGACCGCTTCCTGCGCGCCCTGCGCCGCGAGCCCGTCGACTACACCCCCGTCTGGCTGATGCGCCAGGCCGGCCGCTACCTGCCGGAGTACCGTGCCACCCGCGCCCGCGCCGGCAGCTTCCTGGGCATGGCCAAGAACCCGGAAGTTGCCTGCGAAGTGACCCTGCAGCCGCTCGAACGCTTCGACCTGGATGCCGCCATCCTGTTCTCGGACATCCTCACCGTGCCGGACGCCATGGGCCTGGGCCTGTACTTCGTCGATGGCGAAGGCCCCAAGTTCAAGCATCCGGTGCGTGATGTCGCCGCGGTCGCCAAGCTGGCGGTGCCGGACATGGAGACCGAACTGCGCTACGTGATGGACGCGGTGCGCCTGATCCGCCGCGAGCTGGACGGCAAGGTGCCGCTGATCGGTTTCTCCGGCAGCCCATGGACCTTGGCCTGCTACATGATCGAAGGCGGCGGCAGTAAGGATTTCGCCCGTATCAAGGCAATGGCGCTGAACGAGCCCAAGGCCCTGCACCAACTGCTGGAGGTAGTGACCGATGCGGTCATCGCCTACCTGTCGGCACAGCGCGCGGCCGGTGCGCAGGCCCTGCAGGTGTTCGACACCTGGGGCGGCGTGCTCGGCCCGGCGATGTACCGCGAGTTCTCGCTGCGTTACCTCAACCGCATCGCCAGCGAACTCAAGCGCGGCGACGGCGCCGAGCGCACCCCGCTGATCCTGTTCGGCAAGGGCACCGGCCAGTACGTGGCCGAGCTGGCCGCCAGCGGCGCTGAAGGCGTCGGCGTGGACTGGACCATCTCGCTGGAAGACGCTGCACGCGCAGCCGGCGGCAAGGTCGCGCTGCAGGGCAACCTGGACCCGACCACGCTGTACGGCTCGCCCGATGCGATCAGCCGCGAAGTCGGCAAGGTGCTGGAAAGCTATGCCGCCGGCAACGGTGGTTCGCGCGAAGGCCATGTATTCAACCTTGGCCACGGCATGTCGCCGGACATGAACCCCGAGCACGTCGCCGTGCTGGTGGATGCGGTGCATCGCCTCAGCCGCCGCTGAGGTCCGAAGGCCCGGAAGCTTGACTTCAATCTTCCGGGCCCGGACGCTGGGCGCCCCTCATCAGGCCCACGTCCCATGTCCAAACCTTGCAAGTCTCTGCTGTTGGCATTGGCAATCGCTGCGCCACTCGCAGCAAGTGCTGCACCGCCGCCACTGCAGTTGGGCGAGGATGACTTCCCGACGCTGGCCGCGTTTCCTGAAGTCGCACAGCTGACCATCTTCAGCACCGGGCCGATGGACTTCCCGACCAGCTGCAAACAGATCCGCATTGCGCGAGCGGAAGAAATCGCACCTCGCTGGCGGCCGTACATCACCCGCCTTTCGCTCGACCGCTGCAGCACCGAATCCGTCGGCACCGATGCCATGCAGGACACCTCGTACGATGCCAGCGCCAGGATCAAGCCCGGATTGGTGACACTGTACGGCTTGCCGGTCATCGAGACCCGCGAAACGCTGGCCGAAATGTACGGCAACCGCACACTGGTACTTGCGGTTCCGCTGCAGAAGGCAGTAGAGAAAATAGGCCCGATCAGCGAGCGCAACTGCGCACCGCGGGCGCGCAACAACCCTGGCATCCCAACCAACTGCAAGATGGAGCGCATTGACGAGGACAGCTGGAGCATCACCATCGGCGAACTCAACTCCACCATCATGCTGAGCCGGAACCCTGACGATTCCGGATCAACCCTGTACACCATCGGCGGCGGCGATTGATCTACGCGGCATCTGCACACGCATCGGAGGACAATGAAGGCCTGCCTGTGCGCGAGCCGTCCTGATGTCCCCCGCTCCCCCGCTCCCCCTGCCCGCCAGCTCTGCCCAGAAACCCCTGCTATGGCTGGTGTCGCTGGCCATTTTCATGCAGATGCTGGACTCGACCATCGTCAACACGGCCTTGCCGGCGATGGCACGCAGCCTGGGCGAAAGCCCGTTGCAGATGCAGTCGGTGGTGTTCAGTTACGCATTGGCGGTGGCCACCTTCATTCCGGCATCCGGCTGGATCGCCGACCGCTTCGGCACGCGCCGCACCTTCCTCGGCGCAATCGTGCTGTTCACCCTGGGCTCACTGGCCTGTGCACTGTCACCGACGCTGCAGTGGCTGGTGGCGTCGCGCGTGCTGCAGGGCATAGGCGGCGCGATGCTGCTGCCGGTAGGCCGCCTGGCGGTGATGCGCTCGGTGCCACGCGAACAATTCCTCTCGGCGATGAGCTTCATCGCCATCCCCGCGCTGATCGGCCCCCTGCTGGGCCCGACCCTCGGCGGCTGGCTGGTGGAGGTCGCGTCCTGGCATTGGATCTTCCTGATCAACCTGCCAATCGGCGTGATCGGCTTCGTCGCCGCGCTGAAAATCATGCCCGACCATTATGGTCAGCGGAAACAGCGCTTCGATCTGGCCGGATACCTGATGCTTGCGTTCGGCATGATCGCCCTGTCGCTGGCATTGGACGGCGTCTCGGCGGTCAACTCGGCGCACGCCGTGGTGCTGTTGCTGGCGGTGGTTGGCATCGCCGCATTGGCGGGCTATTGGCTGCATGCCGCCAGCGCGACCAATGCGCTGTTTCCGCTCAGCCTGTTCAAGGTGATCAGCTTCCGCATCGGCATCCTCGGCAACCTGTTCTCGCGCATCGGCAGCGGGGCGATGCCCTTGTTGATTCCGCTGCTGCTGCAGGTGGGCATGGGTCTGAGCCCGATGACCGCCGGCATGATGATGATTCCGGTGGCGTTGTCCGGCATGGCCGCCAAGCGCGCTGCGGTGACGCTGGTGGAACGTTTTGGCTACCGCCGCATCCTGATGATCAACACCGTCTGCGTGGGCCTGGCGATGGCCAGTTTCGCCCTGATCACCGCCGAGCAGCCCTTGTGGTTGCGGCTTACCCAGCTGGCGATCTTCGGCGCGGTGAATTCAATGCAGTTCACCGTAATGAACACCGTTACCCTGCGCGACCTGGACACGCATCAGGCCAGCAGCGGCAACAGCCTGTTGTCGATGGTGATGATGCTGGCTACCGGCTTTGGCGCCGCGACCGCGGGCAGCCTGCTGGCGGCCTTTGGCGAACATTTGAGCGGCCACGGCGCAACCGCGGCGCTGCATGCCACCTTCCTGTGCGTGGGTGCCATCACCCTCAGTTCGACCCTGGTGTTCTGGCAGTTGCCCGACAACCGCCCGCATCCGCGCGCGGTTGAAGAGGTCGCCGAATAGTCGCCCGCTTCAATCCTGTGCGGCCTGCGCCTGTTGCCGACGCTGCGCGTCAAGTACCCCGGCAATGGCCTCCAGCAGCATCTGCGCGGTCACCGGCTTGCGCAGGAAGTCGGCGAAGCCTGCCTCGCGCGCCAGTGGTTCGGCCTCGCCATCGGAACGCGCGGTCACGGCGATCAACGGCATTTCGTAACCCATCGTCTTCAACTGCCGGGCCAGCCCAAAACCGTCGATGCCGGGCAGGTCCAGATCCAGCAACGCCACATCGAACTCCTGGCTGGACAACTCGGCCAGCGCCGCCAGACCATGTGCCGCATGCACCGCACCATGTCCGTGCACTTCCAGCAAACCACGGATAACCGCGGCAATGGTCGGGTCATCCTCCACCAGCAGCACGCGCTGCGGCGGCAGGTTCATCCAGGTGTTGTTGCCAGCGTCATCATCCATCGAGGTCGGCGGCACTTCCCAGGCCAGCGGCAGGTCGACGATGAAACGCGTGCCTTCGCCCAGGCTGCTCTCCACATCGATGCTGCCGCCCATTGCCATGCTCAACTCATTGCAGATGGCCAGGCCCAGGCCGCTGCCGCCGTAGCGTGCGGCGGTACGCGCGCCGTCCGCCTGCTCGAAACGGCGGAACAGGCGCTGCTGTTGCTCGGCACTGATCCCCGGGCCGGTGTCGCTGACCTCGAAACGCACACCCTTGCCCCCTTCCTGCAGGCGAACGCGCAGGCTCACCGAACCACGGCTGGTGAACTTGATCGCATTGCCGAGCAGATTGAGCAGGATCTGCCTGAGTCGCATCACATCGCCGGTCAATCGCGTCCGCGGCGATGCGTCATTGTCAAAATCAAAGGCCAGCCCGCGTCGTTGTGCCAGCGGCTCCATCAGCCCACGCACGTCTTCAAGCAGCTGCCGCAGCTCCAGCGGTTGATTCTGCAGTTCCAACCGACCGGCCTCGATGCGGGCCAGGTCCAATGCATCGTTGACCAACCGCAACAGGTGTTCGCCGGCGCGGCGGATCGACTGCGTATAGCCGCGCTGGCGCTCATCCAGTGGCGTGGCCAACAACAGCTCGCTCATGCCCAACACACCGGTCATCGGCGTCCGCACCTCATGCCCAAGCGTTGCCAGGAAGCGCGTCTTGGCCAGCGAGGCCTGTTCGGCCAGCTCCTGCTTGTGGCGTGCCAACTGCCATTCATTGCGCCTGCGCAGACGCCGCTGGTACAGCCAGGCGCCCCCCAGGGTCAGTGCCACGCCAAGCACGAGGAACGTCATCACACCGGCCGGACTGCGCACCCAGGGCGGCTGCACCCGGAACGCCAACGTCTGCACCGGTGACCAGACGTTGTCCGACGTTGCCGCCTGGATTTCGAGCTGATAGCGTCCCGGCGGCAGCCGTGAAAACACCCGATCGCCACTGGCCCCGACATCCACCCAGTCCGGGTCGTAGCCGGCGAGACGGAAGCGATAGGTATTGGTGGCCGAGTCGGCGAAGGAGAGCAATCGCGCCGCAATGCGCAGATCACGGTCGCCATCGAGGATCTGCAGCGGCGACTCGAGCGTGATGTCGCGCTCCTTGTCACCACGGCGCACGCTGACCCGTTCGATGATCAACGGCGGCCGACGGGTCGACGGCTTGACCTGATCGGGATCGAACAACACCACGCCATCGGGCGTGCCACCGGCAAGCTGGCCGCTGCGCGCCTGTACCAGCGAACGGCGACGGAACTCCTGCCCTGGCAGGCCATCATGCACGCCATACAGGCGCACCGAACGATTGGCCGGATCAATGCGGATCAGGCCGCGCGCACTGATCGCCCACGCCACGCCTTCGGCATCGACCAGCAGGCCGGTCGCCGCCAGCATCGGGAAGCCCTGCTCGGCGCCCACCCGATCCAGCAGCGTCATCCGCTGCCCATCCCACAGATAGCGGTCCATGCGCCCCAGGCCAGCGATCCAGACCACGCCGGTATCGGTGACATTGAAGGTGGACACCCGTCCCGCTGGTCCGCCCGGCACCGGCGTGAAGCGCCCGCTCTGTGACTGCCAGGCGTGCAGGCCGGTGCCGGCCGCCAGCCACAGGTGATCGCCCGGGCCACACTGCATGTCTTCCACCAGCACTTCCGGCACGCCGGCCTGCCCCGGCTGCAGCTGCAGCAGCACACGCCCATCGGCATCCCGCTGCTGCATGCCCCCGTCTTCGGAGTAGATCCAGATCCGTCCGCCATCACAGCTGCGCACGATATCGGCATCGCCGACCATCGCCGCATCCTTGCCGTCACCGCTGTGCCAGCGCTGCACGGCACCGTCGCGCGGGTCATAGCGCACCAGCGCATCGAGGCTGCCAATCCAGACCTTGCCACGCGCGTCCTCCACCACCGATTGCGGCCAGTTGGTGCCATCAACCGCCTGCAGGTGATGCTGGACATCGCCGGTGCCCGGATCCAGTCGATCCAGGGCACCGCGCGTACCGACCACCCAGATGCCACCGGAGGCGGATGGCGCCAGCGCCAGCGCATAGGGATTGCGCAGCGAGGCGGGATCATCCAGATGCCGCGACAGCACCGAGAACTGTCGCCAGCTCGGCGGCAGATGCCATAGGCCAGCATTGGTACTGGCGAACCACAGGCCGCCTTCGCGATCCTCGTAGGCACTGGACCAGTTGGGCTTTACGATTCCGCGTTCCTGCGAGCTGTACAGCGGCACATTGCGCACCACGCTGCTACGGATGCGGCCCAGCCCCGAGCGGGTATCCAGCCAATAGCTGCCGTCGGCGGAATACTGCAGCATGTTGAATACGTCGCCTGGTGCAGCACCTGCCCAACTGGCTGCTTCAAAACGACCGTCGGCATGACGCAGCACAACGCCCTCGTTGGTGGCCACCCACAGCCGGCCCTGCTTGTCCACCTTCAAGCCGTTGATGCGCGGCGATGGCAACAACGCACTGCTGACCCGGTCGAAGCCTGCGCCGTTCCAACGCGCCAGGCCGCCCTTGGTGCCGACCCAAAGACTGCCATCGGGCGTGACCGTCATGTAGGTCACCGACGCCGCCGGCAGGCTGTGTTCGTCCCCTGCGATCGGCATGAAGCGTCGGATGTTGCCTTCCGGATCCAGTCGGTGCAGGCCACCGGTGGCGGTACCGAACCAGACATTGCCATCGGCCGTGGAGGCGATGGCCCAGATCGTATTGCTGCCAATCTGCGGATAGGTCTGCTGGTCGAAAAAGGTGAACTTGAGGCGGTCCGGCGACAACATCACCAGTCCGGCGTTCTGCGTGCCAATCCACAGACGATTGGACTTGTCCGTGTGCAGGCTCCACACCACGTTGTCGCGCAAGCCGTTCTCGGCACGCCAGATGCGGTAGTTGCGGCCGTCGTAACGGGCCAGGCCGTCACGGCTGGCCAGCCACAGGTAACCGGTAAGGTCCTCGGCGAAGGCGTTGATGTTGCTCGATGGCAGGCCATCGGCCACGGTCAGCTGCCGCGGCTGCGGCGTTGCAGGCACTTCGGCAGCCGCGGATGCCGTGATCAGCAGCAACCCGCCCAGCAACATCCCTGCAAACCATTTCATCAAACCCTGCCTCCTGCCGCGCCGCCCAGCGCGTTTGTGATGGCACCTATTGTGCCTGTCCCGTCGCTGCCAGGGCTTCGGCAATCGCATCGACCAGCATCTGCCCGGTCACCGGCTTGCGCAGGAAGCCCACCATCCCGGCCGCACGCGCCAGCTGCTCGGCCTGCGCGTCGGCACGTGCGGTCACCGCGATCAACGGGAAACGATGCCCGGAGCCACGCAACTGGCCAGCCAACGCTATGCCATCCAGGGCTGGCAGATCCAGGTCCAGCAGGCCGACATCGAATGTCTGCCCGCCCACCTCGGCCAGCGCCGCCAAACCATGTGCCGCGTGTATCACCTGATGGCCGCGTGCGGTCAGCAGGCCGGTGATTACCTGCGCCACGGTCGGATCATCTTCAACCAGCAAGACCTGCAGCGGCTGCAGCGCAGTGCCGGACTCGGCCACCGCCGCAGCGGCGCTGCCAGCCGCCGAATACTCCCAGCGCAAAGGCACTTCGAGGACGAAGCGCGCGCCTTCCCCCAGGCGGCTTTCGACCCGCATGCGGCCCCCCATCGCCATGGCCAGTTCCTGGCAGATCGCCAGCCCCAATCCACTGCCGCCGTAACGCGATGCGGTGCGGTTGCCATCGGCCTGTTCGAAACGCTGGAACAGGCGGCTTTGCTGTTCGGCACTGATGCCCGGCCCGGTATCCCGCACGCTCAGGCAGATGCCGCTCTGCCCGGGCAGCAGCTCTGCCGCCACCGACACCTTGCCGCGTTCGGTGAACTTGATCGCATTGCCCAGCAGGTTCATCAGGATCTGCCGCAGGCGCATCGCATCGCCCACTACCATGACCGGCGTTGGAAACGCTGCCGCGGGTTCAAACACCAGTCCACGGCGCTCGGCCATCGGTGCCATCAGCGCGCTTACTTCCTGCAGCAGGCGGCCGAGCTCGAAGGGACGATTATCAAGCTCCAGCTTGCCTGCCTCGATGCGCGCCAGGTCCAGGGCATCATTGACCAGCCCGAGCAGGTGCGTGCCGGCCTGTTGGATGGCGTTGGCGAAACGCTGTTGGCGCGCATCCAGCTCGGTGCCCAGCAACAGCTCAGTCATGCCCAGCACGCCAGTCAGCGGCGTGCGCACCTCATGGCCCAAGGTTGCCAGGAAGCGGGTTTTCGCCTCCGAGGCCTGTTCGGCCAGTTCCTGCTTGTGCAGCGCCAACTGCCATTCATTGCGCCGCCGCTCGCGGCGCCGGTAGCCGAACACCGCCGCCGCCGCCAACAATCCGAGCAGCAGTGCCCAGGCCGCCAGCGCCCAGCTGCTGCGCCACCAAGGCGGTGCGACGTCGATCTGCAGTGTCTGCGCGGGGGTCCACGGACCATCGGCCGCCGCACCCTGCACCTGCATGCGATAGGTGCCGGCGGGCAGCCGCGATACCAGCCGTTCGCCGTCACTGCCCAGATCCACCCAGTTCTGGTCATAGCCTTCGATCTGGACCCGGAAACGGTGCCGCGCCGGATCCACATAGGACAGCAGGCGTCCGGTCACCCGCAGATCGCGGTCGCGTGGGCCGAGATGGATCAAGGGGCCTTTCAGCCGCTGCTCGCGCGCGGCATCGTCGCGACGCACACCTATCGACTCGATCACCAACTGCGAGCCTACCGGCGCGGCAACCTTGGCGTCGGGGTTGAAACTGAGCAGCCCCGTGGCGGATACCGCCAATGCCCGGCCGCAGCCTGCGTGCGCGGGCGGCCTGGCGGTGAACTCGGTGTCAGTCAGGCCATCGCCTTCTTCCAACACCCGCACCCGCGCTGCGCCCGGCTGCCACCATAACAACCCGCGCGTGGTCGTCGCCCACAACTGACCACTGCAGCCCGCCACCAGGCCGCCGATCGCTGCCGCCGGCACCCCGTCATCGGTGCCCAGCCGTTGCTGCAGGGAGAAGCCACTGGCGTCATGGCGATAGCGCTCCAGCGCACCATCGCGCGCCAGCCACGCGCTGCCATCAGCAAGGAACACCAGGTCGTAGACCATGCCTTCCGACACCCCGGCAACACTGACGAAGCGCTTGCCATCAAAGCGCTGCACGCCGGCTCCACCGACCAGCCACAGGCTGCCATCAGTGCCCAGTCGCAGTTGTTCAACCAGCTTCTCCGGCAAGCCGGAGGCGGTGCCCTGCGGATAGGCCGCCAGCAACCGGCCATCGGCCGCACGGTGCTGCAGGCCATAGTTGATGATGGACAACCACATGCTGCCGTCGGCGGCCAGTCGCATCAGGTCAGCGCGCTGGGTCGGATCGTCGCCCACCCCCAGGTCGATACGGCGGACCTGCCCGTCCGATGGCCGGTATAGCGTGATGCCACCTGCACGCCCCAGCCAGATCACACCGTCACTGCCACGCTGCACCGACCAGATACTGCCCGGCCCCAACTGCGCCTCGCCGGCCAACTGCGACAACTTGCCGGCCGCATCCAACTGGTACAGGCCGTGCCCGCCCACCACCAGGAATCCATTGCCATCAGCCGCCGAGTTGATCAGGTACAGGCTCTCCAGCGACTTGCCGTCGAGCTGATAGTGGCTGGAAAAACGTGACCAGTCCGGGCGCAGGTAGGCCATGCCCTGGGTCAGCAATGCCGTCCAGATGCCGCCCTCATGATCCTGCAGCAGATCCAGTACGCCACTGCTGCCGGTCAGGAAGCCGCTGCCACCGTCGCCTTCCAACAACTGCAGGCGTTGCGCGTCACCGCGATACAGCCCATTGGAGCTGCCCATCCAGTAGCGCCCATCGCGATCGTGCAGCACCACCGCCGCACGCGTCTGTGCGGCCTGCGGCCAGGGCGCCGGTGATACCGCGCCATCATCCATGACCCGGTACAGGCCTTCATCGGTGCCCACCCAGATGCCGCCATCGCGGTCACCGCTCAGCCGGATCACATCCTTGCCCTGCAGCAGCGGCGAGCGCACGCTCGCGAAGCCGGCCCCCGGCCGCCAGCGCACCAGCCCGGACGTGGTTCCGATCCAGATACTGCCGTCCTTGCCCGGCAACAAGGCATAAATCGTGTCATCGGGCAGACTGCGCGGGTCGTCGGGCCGGTGCTGGTAACGGCTGATCCGGCCATCGGCATGCAACAGGCAGATGCCGCTCCCGCTGGTGCCTACCCAAAGGTCGGTGCCCTGGGTGGCCAGTGCCCATACCTGGTGTTTACAGATCGCCTCCAGTTCGGCGAAACGGGTAAAACGCTGCCGGTTGGCGTCCAGCATTGCCAGCCCAGCGCCATTGGCACCCACCCATACCCGGTCGCGGGAATCGATAAGCATCGTTTCCAGGGTGTTGCCCGGCAGCGAACCGGACACCTGCGGATCATGCCGCCAGACCCGCAAATGGGTACCGTCATAGCGCGCCAGACCATCGTCGGTGGCCGCCCACACATAACCATGGCGGTCCTGGGCCAGCGCAAGCACGGTGCGTGACGGCAGACCCTCGGCCACCCCCAGACGCCGCATGCGGGGGGTTTCAGCAAGATCCAGGGCGGCCGCCAGGCACGGCCACGACAACAGCAACGCCAACACGCCCAGCCGCGTACCTCGAAGAATCCATTTCATCAACGCCCGACACTCCCCATCGCGGACCGGCATGTATCACCACCCAACCGCCGCGACTTTAGCGCCGCCCCCGGCCCCGGGCAAAGTAACCCGAACCGGCTACGTAACAAACCGTTGCGCAATATGCGCACAAACCCTCACCTGCATCCGCCTAGAATCCCCTATCCCGACCCGGAGCCGGACCTTGCTGCCACGCCTGCTATTGCTGACCTGCGCACTGCTGTCCTTTGCCGCAAGTGCCGCCGATGAACGCTACCGGTTCGATCCGGTGCATACCCGGGTGTTGTTCTCCATCGAGCACGCCGGCTTCTCGCACGCGCTGGGAACGGTGTCCGGCAGCGAAGGCGTGCTCGACTTCGACCCGCAGGACTGGGCCACCGCACGACTGGAGGTGATGGTTCCGGTCACCCGCCTGGATCTGGGCGATGACAAATGGAACCAGGCAACCCTGGCGCGCAACCTGCTCGATGGCGCGCGCTTCCCGCAGGCACGCTTTGTGTCCAGCCGGATCGAGCCGATCGATGCCAACCATGCCCGTGTCGTCGGCCAGCTGACCCTGCGCGGAGTGAGCCGCGAGGTGGCGCTTGACGTCACCCTCAACGCCCTCAAACGGCACCCGCTGCCACCGTTCCGGCGTACTGCTGGATTCTCGGCAAGTACGACGCTCAGCCGCGCCGACTTTGGCATCGACGCGTGGCCTTCGCTGATCGGCGACAAGGTCGAGCTGCGCATCGAGGCCGAAGCGGTGCGCGATGCTGGCGCTGAAGCGCCGCCGGCGGCGGCCGACCCTGTCCCCACGCCAGACAACAGCCTCGAAGACGCCGCCGACGCGGCCCTGAAATCAGCAGCAGAAACGGAAAACCACCCATGAGCCTGAAAAACACCGCACAACGCTGGGGCAGCCTCAGCAAAAGCCTGCACTGGCTGATCGCCCTGCTGATCCTGGCCCTGGGCATCGTCGGCCTGACCATGGGCGAGTTCCCGAAGACGCCCAAGTACTTCTGGATCTACACGATGCACAAGTCCATCGGCATCACCGTGCTGGTGCTGGTGGTGGTGCGCCTGCTGTGGCGCCTGTACGCAGGCGCCCCCGAGCCGGTACCGGGCACCCCGAGCTGGCAGGAACGCATTGCCTCGGCCACGCATTGGTTGCTGTACGTGCTGATGTTCGCCATTCCGCTGTCCGGCTGGCTGTACGACTCGGCCAGTGGCCTGCGGCCATTCAAGCTGTTCGGGCTGGTCGAAATGCCGAAGCTGGTGGCCCCGAGCGAACAGGCCAGCCAGTTCTCCCACGCCATCCACGAGTGGGGCTTCTGGGCGCTGATCCTGTTGGTGCTGGCACATGCAGCGGCTGCGTTCTATCACCACATTCATCTACGCGATGCCACGCTGGCACGCATGCTGCCGCAAGGCTGGCTCAACCTTCCGCAAAAGGATTCCGCATGAACATCAAGCTCACTTCTCCCGCCGCAGTCGCTGCTGCCCTGGCCGGCATGCTGGCGGTTGCCCCGGCCATGGCCGCCGATTACCAGCAGGCACCGGGTGCCGGCTCCATCCTGGTGTTTGCCAGCAAATATGATGGTGAAGTGTTCACCGGCAGCTTCCCCGGCTTCCAGACCCAGGTCAGCTTCGATCCGGCCAATCCGGCAGCAGGCAAGCTGGACGTGACCATTCCGCTGGCCGGTGCCAGGAGCGGCAATACCGACCGTGATTCCACCCTGCAGGGCGCGGACTTCTTCAACGTCGCCAGATTCGCCCAGGCCCGTTACACCGCCAATGGCTTCCGCGCGCTGGGCAACAACCAGTTCGCCGCCGACGGTACGCTCGAACTGCGCGGCATCAGCAAGCCGGTGACGCTGACCTTCACCTGGGCGGAAGGTGCACAGCCGGTATTGACCGGCAAGGCAACGGTCAAGCGCCTGGACTTCGGCGTGGGCGGCGGCGACTGGGCCGACACCAAGACCATCCCCGACGAAACCGCGATCAGCACCATCGTCAAACTCAACGCAAAGTAAGCCAGGGGGCCACCGCCCTGTTGACCCGCAGTGTGGCTATCGGCCACGCTGCGGGCCCTGCCCAACCGGATGCCTGCCCTGCGCACGCCACGTTTCATCATCGCCGCACTACTGTTCGTAGCCAGCCACGCGTCCGCTTCCGAGCAGTTGGACATCAGCTACTACCCGATCAGCGGTGATACCCCGGCGCAGCTGCTGCAGGCCATGCAGGACAACGGCCCACAGGCCGATGACGGCAGCCGCTTCCATGGTTACACGCGCTGGAACGTGCGCTGGAACTACCAGACCAATTCACGCAGCAACGGCTGCGTGCTGCAACGTGTAGACACCCAGGTCAACGGCAGCATCACCCTGCCCAAATGGACCGGCGAGCACGCGGCCAACGCCAAACTGCGCGAACGCTGGCACAACTACAGCACGCTCCTGCGCGAACACGAGCAAGGCCACTACCGGTTTGCGCTGGATGCAGCGGCCGAAATACGCCGGCAACTGGCAGCGCTGCCACACCAGCGCAGCTGTGAAGCCCTGGTCCAGCAGGCCAATCAGCTGGGCGCGTCGCTGGTCGAGCTGCAGCGGCAACGCGAAATCGCCTACGACCGGGATAGCAACCATGGCCGCAACAACGGCCTGGAGCTCTAGCCCCGCTCAGGCCAACAGCCAGTGTTGCAGGCCCGGTACATCGAACGGCCAGTCCAGTTCCCTGCCCGCGGTATCCCGCAGCACCGGCACGCGCGTGCCATAGCTGGCTTCCAGTGCATCGTCCTCATCGATGAACACACTGTCGAAATCCGGTGCCCGCGCCTGCGCCAGCACTGCCAACGCCAGGTCGCAGAGGTGGCAATCGTCACGCTGGTACAGGGTCAATCCCATCGTCCATCGGCTCCGGCAATGCTGCGCTGCAGCCATGGCCTGCAGCAAGGAACCCGTAGAATAGCCGCCATCTCAATGCAGTAAACAGAATCAGCATGTCCGTCAGTACGTTCGACCTGTTCAAGATCGGCATCGGCCCGAGTTCGTCACACACCGTGGGCCCGATGCGCGCGGCCGAACGCTTCGTCCACCGCTGGCTGCTGGATCCGGGCCAACTGGACAACACCGTGCGCATCCGCGCCGAAGTCTTCGGCTCACTGGCCCTCACCGGGCGTGGCCACGGCACCGACAAGGCGGTGCTGCTGGGCCTGGAAGGTCATCGGCCCAACGAGATCGACCCGGACATCATCCCGGCCACGCTGGAGCGCATCCGCAGCAGCAAGCGCATCAAGCTGATGGGCCAGCGCGAGATCGCCTTCGATGAAAAGCGCGATCTGGCCCTGAACAAACGCCAGAAGCTACCGTATCACACCAACGGCATGCGCTTCACCGCCTACGATGCCGATGACCAGATCATCGCCACCCGCGATTACTACTCGGTCGGTGGTGGTTTCGTGGTCAACGAGGACGATGCCGCCGACGACCGCATCGTGCCCGACCAGACACCCATTCCCTATCCGTTCAAGAGCGGCGACGAACTGCTGGCGCAGGCCGCGCGCAGCGGCCTGAGCATCGCCCAGATGATGTTCGAGAACGAGAAGTGCTGGCGCAGCGAGGAAGATATCCGCGCCGGCCTGCGTGAGATCTGGGACGCCATGCAGTCCTGCGTCACCCGTGGCATCCGCTCCGAAGGCACCCTGCCCGGCGGCCTGCACGTCAGCCGCCGCGCGCCCACCCTGTACCGCGAGTTGTCCTCGCGGCCTGAAGCCGCCATGCGCGACCCGCTGACCACGCTGGACTGGGTCAACCTGTACGCACTGGCGGTCAACGAGGAAAACGCCGCCGGTGGCCGTGTGGTCACCGCGCCCACCAATGGCGCGGCCGGCATCATTCCCTCGGTGCTGCACTACTACGACCGCTTCTGCCCGGGCAGCAACGAGCAGGGCGTGTTCAACTTCCTGCTGACCGCTGCCGCCATCGGCATCCTGTACAAGGAAAACGCCTCGATCAGTGGCGCCGAAGTCGGCTGCCAGGGCGAAGTGGGCGTGGCCTGCTCGATGGCTGCCGGCGGTTTGATGGCCGCCCTGGGCGGCAACCCCGGGCAGATCGAGAACGCTGCCGAAATCGGCATGGAGCACAACCTCGGGCTGACCTGCGACCCGATCGGTGGGCTGGTGCAGATTCCCTGCATCGAGCGCAACGCGATGGGCGCGGTCAAGGCGATCAACGCCAGCCGCATGGCCATGCGTGGAGACGGCAAGCACAAGGTCTCGCTGGACAAGGTGATCAAGACCATGCGCGATACCGGCCGCGACATGCAGGACAAGTACAAGGAAACCAGCCGGGGCGGCCTTGCCGTCAACGTCATCGAGTGCTGAGCCGCACAAAGGCAGACGCTGGCCCCGCCGGGGCTGGCGCCTGCTGCTGTTCCTGATGCTGTGGCTGGCTGCCAGCTGGCTGTGGAGCAGTTACTGGACGGCGGTGCCCGGGCAAGGCGCCGTCGCCGCCGATGGCCGTTTCAATCTGCCCTTGGACATCCGCCCGCAGGAGCACTGGGCGCTGAATCTGGATCTCCATCGCGGCAGCTTGAGCGACGCGCAATTCGCGCACCGCACCACGCTGTGGAAGCAGGGAACGCCGGACATCGGCGTGATCACCCTGCACTGGCGACTACTGGCAAACAACGGGCAGCAGGTCGCCGCCGGCAGCGACCTCTTCCACCGCATCGACAGTTGGTCGGTGGACACCGTCAGCTGCAGCCAGCCCCTGCCCCCCATCGCACCGGGGCGCTACCGATTGGTCGGTCAACTGGACGTCGTGCCCGCCAGCGTCGCCGGCATGGACATGGCGGTGGCGGTCAGGGCCGCCAATGGCAAGGCATGGAAGAGCTGGCAGATCGATCTGGCGTGGTGGATGGCACTGCTCAACCTGCTGTTCGTCCTGCCCGTGAGCATCCTCCTGCTGCTGATCCTGCTCGCCAACACGTTGTGGCGGCGACGTCGTCGTCCGCACTAGCCACAAGCAGGCGCCGACCTGCCCACAGCACGCGCGCCCCGTCAACGTATTGCCTGTCTTGCAATGCCGCCGACGCTTCCACCAGAATCGCCCATCACAACGCTGCTTCAGGGGGAGCGGATGCACGGCGAACAGAACTCAGGCGAACAGCCGGTGCGCCGCCCGCGCTCGGCCGCACGGACCTCGGCCCCCGGCAATGGCATGGCAACCGTGCTCAAACTGCTGCTCGCCGCAGTGGCCCTGCTGGCACTGGCCTATTACATCGGCAACCGCAAGTCGGCACCCGCAGGCGCCGATACCGCCGTTGACGCTGCGCAGGCAACCGCAACCTCCGCCACATCGCCCGCCGCTGGTGCCGAGGCACTGGTGATAGAAGGCGAAAAATCCACGACCATGGCCACGGTGGATGATGCGCACATGTCGGTGCAGGAAGGCGGCAGCGTGCTGCGTATCGAGGGCAGCGTGGGCCGGAACTTCGCCAACGACATGCAGGCGCTGCTGGCTGCCCACCCGAGCGTGCGCCGCATCGACATCACCAGCGGCGGTGGTTACGCCAACCCCGGCCTGGAAGCGGCGCGCCTGATCAACCGCAACAATCTCACCGTACGGGTTCGCTCGCATTGCGCCAGCATCTGCGTGGCCTTGTGGGCCGCCGCCGGCCAACGGCAGCTGGAAGCCGATGCGGTGATCGGCCTGCATCAATGGAACCCGCAATGCGATGCCCGGCCCTCGCCGGAGCGCGAGGAATGCCATTACCAGGTGCAGTTCGCCACCGAACACACCTCCAGCTACAACGCATGGCTGCGCGCAGCCGGCTTCAATCAGCGGCTGCTGAACCTGCAGTCACAAACCGCCTCCGAAGACATGGCGGTGTTGTTTGCCCCCCAGCTCTGGGAGAACGGCGTTGAGTTCACCGCCGTCGACAGCAGCGGCGCACGCATGAGCCGTGAAGCCGTACTGCAACAGCTCGCCGACCGGGCCAAGCGCGGCTGAAACTCAGCCGCCGCGCCTGCCCAGCTTCAACACGCCTTCCAGGGCCAGCAGCGCCACCGCCAGCCAGATCGCCACATAGGTCGGCCACTGCCCGTGGCCGACGCTCTCACCGAGCAGCAATGCCGCCAGCATCAGCAATACCGGCTCCACATAGGTAAGCAGTCCAAACAGGCTGAACGACAGCATTTTCGAGGCCAGCATGTAACACATCAGTGCCACCGCGCTGATCGCTCCCAGCAACGGAATCAATACGTACAAGGCCGGCTTTTGCGCCAATGCCACCAGCAACTGTTGCCCATCGCCGATCGCCGCCCACCACGCCACCGGCAGCAACAGCACCAGTTCCACCCAGAATCCCCCCAGGTGACCAATACGCAGGTGTCGGCGCAGCAGGAAGTACGCCGGGTAGCCCAGCGCCACCAACAGCATTTCCCACGACAACCCCTGATTGCGCAGCAGTGCCCAGCCGACACCGAGCGCGGCGCTGGCCACGGCCAGCTTCTGCAGGCCCGACAGGCGCTCACCGTAGACCACCCGCCCCAGCAGCACCATCACCAGCGGCAGCAGGAAGTAGCCCATCGATACCTGCAGCGCGCGCCCATGCAACGGTGCCCACAGGAACAGCCACAGCTGCACGCCGACCATGCCTGCACACAGCGGCAACGCCCACCACAGCCGGCGCTCCACCCGCACACGTCGCAGGGTGCCAGCGATCAGCGTCCTCTCGCCGGTCACATGCAACATCAGCGCTACCAGCGGCACCGCGAACAGCACCCGCCAGCCAAAAATATCCCCGCCCTGCAGCGGTGCCAGTTGCGGACTGGCGTAATACATCAGACCGAACAACAGGGACGCGGCCAGCGAAACCAGAACACCCTTGGACACAACACACCTTTCAGAGGAAGGAACCGGCAGCGCTCGGCCGGCCCGGAACGGCAACGCGGCTCCATGATGCCGGCGTCCGGGCATCATAATCCCTGAAAGTCCTGCTGCTGGCGACGAATACCTGGCGTCCTCGTCCATCCGCCATCTGCACGCGCGCAAGCCGAAGGTGCCGGCCTCAGCCGGCGATGCGTCCGCGCTGCAGCACCGCCATGGTGCTGCAGCCATGCTCAGCGATTGACGATGCTCAACACGTCGTCAAGCAAGGCCGCTGCAGTCACTTCGGCGCCCGCCCCCGGCCCCTGGATCAACAGCGGTTGGGTGTTGTAGCGGTCACTGTGGATCGCCACACGATTGTCGGTGCCACTGCCACCGGCCAGGGCATGCCCTGGCGGCAACGCACGCAGCCCGACGCTGGCACCCTGCGCATCCAGACGCCCGACGAAGCACAGCTTCAAGCCCTGCGCACGCGCCTGCTGCAGCCGTTCGGCCAAAGGCGCATCCAACAACGACAGCGCATCTTCCACGTCCGCTGCAGGCAATGCAGCCAATTCCGCCGGCACCAGCGAGTCGACCTTGATCTGATCCGCCTCCAGCGGCACACCCGCCGCACGTGCAAGTATCAGCAACTTGCGCCGCACGTCTTCGCCGGACAGGTCGATGCGCGGGTCCGGCTCGGTGTAACCGGCGACTGCGGCTTCACGCACGCAGTCAGAGAACGGCTGGCTACCGTCGTAACGATCGAACAGCCAGGCCAATGAGCCCGACAGCACGCCTTCGATGGCATGCACATGGTCACCACCTGCAACCAAGGCGCGGATGCTGCGCAACAGCGGCAAGCCTGCACCCACGGTCGCTGCATCACCGTAGCGCGCAGTGCCCGTCGCGGCTGCCGCACCAATCTGCTGCGCACGTGCCAAGGCCGTGCCATTGCCCAGTTTGTTCGCGGTCACTACATGGATGCCCTGCGCCAACCACGGCGCATGATCGGCAGCGACGGCCTCGCTGGCGGTGGCATCGACCACGATGTCGCCAACCCGCAGGCGCCCCACTTCCTCGCGGTGCACCGGTTCATCCCCCTGCCGCTGCGCGTCGCGCGCGCGCGACAATGCCGCGTCTGGCGCATCGTCACAGACCAGGGCGATGCGCGAGTTGGCCACCACATGCAGCGATGGCAGGCTCAGCTGGCGTTGTTGCAGCGCCTGATAGCGCGCGACAAAGGCCGAACCCACCGTGCCCGTTCCCAGCAATACCAGCCGCGCCTGCGGCTGTTCCAGCGGACGCAGTACCGCGCTCATGCATCCACCGTTTTTTTACAGTTGCCAGCAGCCTGCTGCGCGTCGGCGATTACCTTGGCAGCACGCTCGAGGCCAGCCTGCAGGTCGGCGACCAGATCCTCGCTGGACTCGATGCCCACCGACAGGCGCAGCAGGCACTCGCTGATGCCGGCCGCGGCACGCGCATCGGCGCTCATCGCAGCGTGGGTCATGGTGGCCGGGTGTGCGACCAGGCTTTCCACACCGCCCAGCGACTCGGCCAGGGTGAAGTAATGCAGGCCATCGAGGAAGGCGCGCACCGCCGCGTACGGGTCCTCGCCTTCGCAGGCGGCCAGCTCAAACGACAGCATCGCGCCGAAGCCCTTCTGCTGCCGTGCCGCCACCGCATGGCCCGGATGCGAAGCCAGCCCCGGGTAATACACATTGGATACTGCATCGCTGGCAGCCAGCAGCTCCACCACGGCCCGGGTATTTTCCTGGTGCACGCGCAGACGCGCATCCAGCGTGCGCAGGCCGCGCAGGGTCAGGAAGGCATCGAACGGCGAACCGGTCAGGCCCAGCGCGTTCGCCCACCACACCAGTCGCTGGTGCACCTCGGCATCGCGCGCGATCACCGCACCGCCGACCACGTCGCTGTGGCCGTTGACGTACTTGGTGGTGGAATGCAGCACCACGTCGGCACCGAAAGCGATCGGCGTCTGCAATGCCGGCGACAGGAAGGTGTTGTCGACGACGACCTTGGCGCCGGCCTTGTGCGCAGCATCGATGACGAAGCGCAGATCGGTGATGCGCAGCAGCGGGTTGGACGGGGTTTCGATCAGCACCAGCTTGGGCGACTTCGCCAGCGCATCGGCCAGCGAGCGCGGGTCGGTCAGGTCGGCGGTGATCAACTCGAAGTGGCCCTTGCTGGCCAGCGCGTTGAACAGGCGCCAGCTGCCGCCGTAGGCATCATGCGGCACTACCAGGCTGTCGCCGGGCTCCAGCAAGGCATTCAACACCAGATTGATCGCGCCCATGCCGGTCGCGGTGATCACCCCGCCTGCGCCCCCTTCCAGCTCGGCCAGTGCTTCGCCAAGCAGATCACGGGTGGGATTGCCGCTGCGGGTGTAGTCGTACTGGCGCTTGTTGCCGAAGCCGTCGAAGCTGAAGTTGGATGACAGCACGATCGGCGGCGTCACCGCACCGTAGGCGGTATCGCGGTCAATGCCCGCGCGCACTGCCGCGGTGGCACGGCTACAGGAGATATCGGAAGTGTGGGACAGGCTCATGCGGTTTCTCCGGGCAGGCGTAGGGCAGTGGCGAGGATCGCGTCAATGCGATCGGTTTCTTTGAGGAAGGCATCGTGACCGTAGGGCGAGCGCAGCACGCGCAGGCTGCCGCGCTGGCCCAGGCCTTCGACCAGGGCGACCAGGTCCGACAGCGGCACCAGGCGGTCACCTTCAACCGCGACCACCAGGGTCGGCACGCTGACGGCGGCCGGATCAACCCGGTGCAGATCGATGGATTCGGACAGACGCAGGTAGGCATTGACGCGGGTGCGGGCGACGTACTGCGCGCCGGCGGCGTCAAGGTAATCTTCGGCGGCAACACGCACACGACCATTGACGACTTCCGGCGGCGCATCGAAGCGCTCACCAAACTCTTCCGGGGTGCGGTAGCTGAGCATGGCGAACTGACGCGCCAGCGCCAGACCATGGCTCTCAGCACACTGCAGCTGCCCCAGCGCGACGGCGCGACGTTGCAGTGCACGCCAGGCCGATGCGTACGGGTGCGGGCGATGGGCACCACTGACCGCGATCAGCTTGTGCAGGCGGGCCGGATGGCGGATCGCCAGTTGCAGGCCGACCAGCGCGCCATAGGAGTAACCGACGAAACCATGCAACTGCTCGATATGCAGTGCATCCAGCAAAGCGGCAATCGCATCAGCCTGGTCGGTGGTATCGATGGGCGCGTCCAGTTCGCCGTCGGCACCGACGAAGTCGAAGCCAAGCAGGCGACGTTGTGCCGGGTCCAACGCGCGACCAACGCCAACCAGGCCTTCGGCCCAGCCCTTCTCGGCGTAGGCGCTGTTCGCAGCGAGGTGGCGGTGCGCGGAAATACCGCCAGCTACCAGCACCACCGGCGCACCGCTTGCACCAACCAGTTCATAGCGCAGGCGCAGCGCACGCTGCCCTGCATGACGCATGCGCAACTGCAGCTCGATCTCGCCGCGCACGGCGGAGATGCCGTCATCGATACGGTCGAGTGACGCGACGGGGAAAAGCGGAGCTGCGGTAGCGGTGGCGAAACTCATGGCGGTATCCGGTAAGGAGCGGCCATCGAGCTTTCGCGGAGCTCGTGTTCGCCGTACACGCGGTACGGAACGAACCATCTTTCGGCGGACACGGAGGTCACCGCAGGATTTGGCACCAAACGCAGCCGCTTGCGCGTCCGCTGGTTGCCCCGGCTTCAAAGGGCCTGTCCCTCTGCCGGTCTCGATGGTGACGCTACATTGCCAGCGCCCCGCCGGCATGTCAATCGCTTTATTCGCATAAAGAGATAAATAAGTTTCCAGGGCAACCAAACAGGCACAATCAGGGACTGCACCAAGGACGTCTCACTGTGCCCCGCACCATTCCCATACTGCTGTCGTTGGCACTGCTATGTGCCAGCGACACCGAAGCCAGCCCAGGCAGCCGCTGGCGCGACGCCTGGGGGCTGCCTGCTGCGTCGACGCACGTGGTTGCGGCATCCCGCTCGGACGCCTTCGCCAGCCTGCAGCTGGAGGCACGCGCAGGCGGACGCAGCGCCGTGGTCAGCAACCTGACCGCCGGCCCGATACAGGTCCGCCTACAGGGCGATAGCCGGGTACCGGCCGCCACCGTACTGGCCGCAGGCGAGAAGCGCAGCCTGTTATGGCTGGCAGATGATGGCAATCCACTGCGGCTGGCCTTGGACGCGTTTCCTGGCGACCCGGCAACCCAGCCGGAGGATCACCTCTACGTGCTACCGCTGCGGAACACGAGCGTTCGGGTCAGCCAGGCCTTCGCCGGGCACTACAGCCACACCGATGCGCAAAACCTGTACGCGGTGGATTTCCCCTTGCCCGAGGGCAGCCCGGTGCTGGCCGCACGTGCCGGCCGGGTGATGCAGGTGGTCGACAGCCATGAGCAAGGCAGCCTGCTGCGCATCCTGCACAGCGACGGCAGCATGGCCTTGTACGCCCACCTGCAGGCCGGCAGCGCCAGCGTCGGCCGCGGACAGAACGTGGCCGCGGGGCAAGCGATCGCCCTGTCCGGCAACACCGGGCACAGCAGCGGTCCGCACCTGCATTTCGTGGTGCAGGCCAATACCGGGCTGGCGCTGCGCTCGATTCCGTTCCGCATGGGCAGCGCGCGCGGGGAGCTGAGGTTTCCCCGACAGGCGCCCTGAACAGCCTGCTTCGCCTGTAGTGGGGGGGGGGGGGGCGCGGCGGGGGGGGGGGGGTGGGGGAGGACGCGGGAGAGGGGAGGGGGGAGCGCGCGGGGGGGGGGGGCGGGGGGGTGGGGGCGAGACGGAG
>NZ_JBXFWM010000025.1:0-55829 GCF_056856655.1 Stenotrophomonas sp. STEN033 | reverse complement strand
GCTCGGCACTACAGACCCCGCTTCTGCTCAAAGCCTCTCTCCCTTTTGCGGGAGAGGGGTTAGGGTGAGGGCAGCTGTTGCGGTGTTAGCGGGAAAGCCTCTGCCGAGCATGGCTCGGCACTACAGACCCCGTTTTTGCTTAAAGCCCCTCTCCCGTTTGCGGGAGAGGGGTTGGGGTGAGGGCAGCCGTTGCTGCTTTATCGGTAAAGCCGCTGCCGAGCATGGCTCGGCACTACAGATCCCGCTTTTGCTCAAAGCCCCTCTCCCACTTGCGGGAGAGGGGTTGGGGTGAGGGCGGCTGTTGCGGCTTTATCGTTAAAGCCGCTGCCGAGCATGGCTCGGCACTACAGACCCCGCTTTTGCTCAAAGCCCCTCTTCCGCTTGCGGGAGAGGGGTTGGGGTGAGGGCAGCTGTTGCGGTGTTAGCGGGAAAGCCGCTGCCGAGCATGGCTCGGCACTACAGATCCCGCTTTTGCTCAAAGCCCCTCTCCCGCTTGCGGGAGAGGGGTTGGGGTGAGGGCAGCTGTTGCGGCGTTATCGGTAAAGCCGCTGCCGAGCATGGCTCGGCACTACAGATCCCGCTTTTGCTTAAAGCCCCTCTCCCGCTTGCGGGAGAGGGGTTGGGGTGAGGGCAGCCGTTGCGGCGTTATCGGGAAAGCCTCTGCCGAGCATGGCTCGGCACTACCTTGTTCCGGCATGCTCTAATCGCGCACCTGCTGCTGAAGGATGTTGTCGTTGTCTACTTCTGCTTTCCAGCCTGTGGCGGCCAATGAGCGCATCGCCACCTTGGACGTGCTCCGCGGCTTTGCCCTGTTCGGCATCCTGCTGATGAACATGGAAGCCTTCAGTGGCCCGTTGGACATGTCCTTCACCGGCATCGATCCGCATTGGCAGGGGGGCGACTACTGGGCCGATGCCTTCGTCTATGTCTTCGTGCAAGGCAAGTTCTTTACCCTGTTCTCGCTGTTGTTCGGTGCCGGATTCGCGGTGATGGCTCAGCGGGCTAGCAGTGCCGGGCGCGACTTCACCCGCTTCTACCTGCGCCGCAGCCTGGGCTTGCTGATCATCGGTGTGTTGCACGCGCTGCTGCTGTGGTCAGGTGACATCCTGGTTGCTTATGCGCTGCTGTCCTTCGTATTGCTGGCCTTTCGCGAGGCCCCGCGCAGTTGGTTGCCGGCATTGGGGACACTGGCCTATCTGGGCGCAGCTGTACTGATGTTGCTGCTGGGAGCCTTGATGCAGTTCGCCCCCGCCGATGCCGCAAGCACACAGGCCGCTGCTGCGGTGAATGCGATCGAAGCGCAGCGGCAGGCGTACGCGCATGGCAGTTACCTGCAGGCGGTGGCGCAGCGCCTGCGAGACGTGGGGGCGTCACTGGGCGCGCTATTGGTCGTGGGCCCTCAGGTGCTGGGCATGTTCCTGATCGGCGCGTGGTTCGCGCGCAGTGGCGCCATCGCCGACCCCGCGCGCTATCCGCGGCTGTGGGGAGGACTGCGTTGGTTGCTGTTACCGGCGGGCCTGTTGGTGATGCTGCTGGGTGTCTGGTTGCATCCGTATAACGCGCCGGGGCGATTCGATATGCGTAGTGCCGGTGCCTATGCGCTGACGGCGGTTGCCGGTTTGATGATGTGTCTGGGCTACCTCGCATGGGGTGTGCGCTGGAGTCGCCATCTGCAATGGTTGGCGCCGGCCGGGCGCATGGCTTTGAGCAATTACCTGGGGCAGTCCCTGTTATGCACGCTGGTCTTCTATGGTTATGGCCTGGGTTGGTTCGAACAAATGGGGCGCGCCGCGCAACTGCTGTTCGCGGTTGCACTGTTCGCCTTGCAGGTGCTGCTCAGCCAGCTATGGTTGCGACGTTTCCAGTATGGCCCGGTAGAGTGGCTGTGGCGTGGGTTCACATACTTGCAATTGCCACCACTTCGGCGCTGATGCATTCGGGATACTAAAATCCGGGGGGTGAACTCCCCCAAAGACGACGTCCTTGTTGTTGGCGCCGGTGCGACCGGCTTGGCCACTGCGCTGGCGCTGAGCGAGGCGGGCCGGCAGGTGCGGGTGATTGACGCTGGCAAACTTGGCGGCGCGACCTCGCACGGCAACTGCGGCACCATCACTCCCAGCCACGCACCGCCGCTGGCGGCGCCGGGCGTGCCGCTGCGCGCCTTGCGCTGGATGCTGTCGCCGCAGGCACCGTTGTATATCCCTCCGCGCCTTGATCCCGCGCTTTGGCGCTGGCTGCTGAAGTTCGCTGCGCGCTGCAATCGACACGACTGGCTGCGCAGCGCGCAGGGGCGCGCCGCATTGTTGAACGACTCGCGGCACCGTCTGGCCGATTGGGTGCAGCACTATCAGCTGGATTGCGAGTTCGCCGAAAAGGGTCTGGATTATGTGTTCCGCCAGCAGCGCAATTTCGACGTCCATGCGGCCGAATGCGGCGCGTTGGCCGAGCTGGGTATCGCCACCGAGATCATCGATGGCGGTGAGTACCTCCGTGCTGAGCCCGCGTTCAATGATGGCGTGGTTGGCGCGATCCGTTTCCCGGGCGATGCCAGTCTGCGCCCTGACCGCTACACCGCCGAGCTGGGACGGATACTGCGCGCGCGCAGCGTGTTGATCGAAGAAGACTGCTCGGTGCGGTCATTCGAACCGCACGGGCACGGCGTGCGCGTGCAGACCAATCGAGGCCGCCGCGATGCCGCCGAGCTGGTATTGGCGACCGGTGCATGGTCGCCACGGCTGGCTGCCCGATTGGGGTTGCGCGCGCCCATCCAGGCCGGCAAGGGCTATTCCATCACCGGCAGCTGCGCGGTGCAGGTGCCGAGCCGGCCGGTGGTACTGAAGGACCGTTCGGTATTTGTCATTGCCTGGGCGGAGCAGATGCGCCTGGGCGGCACCATGGAGTTTTCCGGGCAGGACCCGCGTTTGAATGGAACCCGCCTGCAGGCGCTGGAACAGGTAGCACGGCAGTATCTCCGCCAGCCAATTGGTGAGGTCATCCATGAGCGCTGGTACGGCTGGCGGCCGATGACCTGGGATGACATGCCGATATTGGGGCGCTCACCTTTGCATGCTCACGTCTGGCTAGCAGCGGGTCATGGCATGCTCGGCATCAGTATGAGCAGCGGGAGCGGACAACTGATGGCTGATTTGATCACCGGGCGGGCGCCCGCAATCGACCCTGCACCGTATCGTGTGGAGCGTTTCCAATGAGTGCGCGCAATTACGATGTGCTGGTACTGGGGGGCGGCTCGGGCGGCTTGGCTGCCGCATTCCGCGCAGCATCCTACGGCGCCAAGGTGGCGATGCTGGAGCCCGCGCCGCTGGGCGGGACCTGCGTCAACGTGGGCTGCGTGCCGAAGAAGGCGATGTGGCTGGCCGCGGACCTGGCCGAGCGCATTGGACTGGCGCGGCGGATGGGTTTCGATGTGCCGGCGGAGCCGGGGCTGGCCTGGTCGACACTGCTGGAGCGACGCCAGCAGTACATCACCAATATCCACTCCAGCTATCAGAAGCGGCTTGATGAAACCGGGGTGGTGCGGATCAGCAATCGTGGGCATCTGATTGATGCGCACACCGTCGAGTGCGAGGACGGCACCCAGTTCCGGGCCGAACACATCGTCATCGCCACCGGCGCGCATCCGCTGAAACCGACTTTGCCCGGGGCCGAGCTGGGTGGTGTTTCGGATGATTTCTTCGCGCTGCAGGCGCGGCCCGGTCGCGTCGCCTTGATAGGCGGTGGTTACATCGCGGTGGAGCTGGCCGGGGTGCTGCGCGCCTTGGGCAGCGAGGTTGCGTTGCTGGTACGTGGGCAGCGTCTGCTGGACAAGTTTGATGCGGAAGTGGCGGACCAGTTGGCGGAAAACCTGCGGCTGCAAGGCGTGGAGCTTCACTTCGGTTGCAAGGTGGAAGCGTTGCAGCGGCAGCACGCGCAGATCCGCGCGCAGCTGCACAACGGCCCCGAGCAGGCGGTGTTCGACACGGTGTTGTTCGCGACCGGGCGCGGCCCGAACACGCAGGGGCTGGGCCTGGAACGGGCAGGTGTGAAGCTGGGCGAGAAGGGCCAGGTCGAAGTTGACGATTACCAGAACACCTCGGTACCCGGCATCTATGCGGTTGGCGACGTTACCGGTCGGGTGACCCTGACGCCGGTTGCGATTGCTGCCGCGCGCAGGCTGATGGACCGCGTGTTGGGCGGGCAGTCTCAGGCCAGGCTCGATTATGAGAACGTTCCCAGCGTCGTGTTCGCGCATCCGCCGCTGGGCAGTGTCGGTCTGAGCGAGGAAGAGGCGGGCAAGCGTTTTGGCAAGGTCAGCACCTATTACAGCCGCTTCCGGCCGATGCTGCAGGCGCTGGGGCAGGGTGAAGTGCGCAGCCTGTTCAAGATGGTCTGTGTTGGCGAGGACGAGAAGGTGGTTGGCATCCATCTGCTGGGCGAGGGCGCCGACGAGATCCTGCAGGGGTTTGCGGTGGCGGTGAAGGCCGGGGTGACGCGCAGGCAGATGGAGGAGACGGTGGCGATCCATCCGACCTCGGCTGAGGAAGTTGTTCTGATGCGCTGAGGTGAGTGGGCCGCAGCAAAAGCAACAGCAACAGCACAAAGGCACCCCTCCTCAATCCTCCCCTGCGCTGCGCGCAAGGGAGGAGGCTGATCCTGCAGTCGCCGACAATGCTTCGGCCGTTGCTCCCTCCCTTTGCCGTAGGCAAGGGGAGGGTTGGGGAGGGGTGCAGTTGATCTTGCTTCTTCTCCGGTAAGAAACTTGGTCCTACCCGCCAGCCCGTACAAATCCCTTGGCGTCCATAATAGAAAGCCATCTCCCCCGGATGCCGTAACAGCGTGACTGCTCCAAACCAGCGCGAGGCAACCATGGCCACGCCAACACTACCCACCAGCTCGCGTCGCTTGTTGATCAGTGGTCTGCTGTTGGCGGCCGCCGGCGCCATCGCTGCTTCCGGCAAGGCCGTGATCGTCAAACTCGCCTACCGGCATGGTGCCGATGCCACCGCCTTGCTTGCGCTGCGGATGATGATCGCGTTTCCGTTCTTCATCGCCATGGGCATGTGGGCGGCAAGGCGTGCGCAACCCTTGTCGGCTGGTGATCGTTGGCGCGTACTGCTGCTCGGCTTCAGTGGCTATTACCTGTCGAGCTATCTGGATTTCCTTGGCCTGCAATACATCAGCGCCACGCTGGAACGGCTGATCCTGTATCTCAGCCCCACGTTGGTGGTGTTGATCGCATTGGTGATGCTCAAACAACGGCCCACCCGCATCCAGATAGCTGCCTTGCTGGTCAGCTATCTGGGTGTCTTGCTGGCCTTCGGCCATGACATCCAGCTCGAAGGCCGGCGTACCTTGATCGGCTCGGCCCTGGTGTTTGCCAGTGCGCTGAGCTATGCGGTGTATCTGTTCGGCAGTGGTCAGGCGGTGGCACGGATCGGTGCGGTGCGCCTGACCGCCTATGCCAGCATGGTGGCCTGCGTGCTGTGCATCGGCCAATACCTGCTGTTCCAGCCGTGGGCAGCGCTGTGGGAGTACGCGCCGCCGGTGTACTGGCTGTCACTGCTCAACGGCACGGTCTGTACCGTCTTGCCGGTGCTGGCGATCATGATCGGGGTCAAGCGGATTGGTTCCTCGCTGGCCGCACAGGTGAGTATGCTGGGGCCGGTTTCCACGATTGTGCTCAGCGTATGGCTGCTCGACGAACCGATGGGCATTTGGCAAAGCGCCGGGACGGTGCTGGTGCTGCTGGGCGTGCTGCTGGGCGTGCTGCTGGTGGGCAGCGGCGTGGCGAAGAAGAAGTGATGAGCCCGGAGGCCAGTGCCGCCGCCGGGCATGCACGCATCCTCGAGGCGATTCGTGCCATTCCGCGTGGGCAGGTGCTTGGCTATGGCGAAGTGGCGGCCAAGGCCGGGCTGCCCGGAAGGGCAAGGCTGGTGGCGCGCCTGCTGGGCAACAATGAGGACCCGGAGCTGCCCTGGCATCGAGTGCTGCGCTCGGACGGTCGCATCGCAATGCCGGAGGGCTCGCGCGGTTGGCGCGAACAGAGCCAGCGGCTGCGGGCCGAGGGCGTGGCGGTGGAGAACGGCAGGGTGAAGCGGCCCAAACCGCCGCGCAGCCTGGACGAGGCGATCTGGGGCCCTGGCTAGCCGCTGCGGCTATGATGTAGCCAGTTTCCCCGGATGCCATCATGTTCCCGCGCCTACCCAAGATCACCCAGACGCTGTTGATCGCCAACGTCGTCCTGTTCCTGCTGCAGCAGTTGCCGCAAACGGCGGGCATCTTTACCCAGTTGATGCTGTGGCCGTTGGGTTCGCAGCAGTTCTTTGCCGACTCCCCGGGGTTTGAGCCGTGGCAGCTGTTGAGCTATGGCTTCCTGCATGGCGGCCTCGGCCACCTGTTCTTCAACATGTTGGCGCTCTTCATGTTTGGCGCGCCGTTGGAAATGACCTGGGGTGAGAAACGCTTTCTGACCTATTACATGGTCTGCGTGGTCGGTGCCGGCCTGTGCCAGTTGCTGGTGGCCGCATTTGCCGGTGAATACAACCCGGTGTTGGGCGCCTCCGGTGGCGTGTTCGGGCTGTTGCTGGCCTACGGCATGTTGTTCCCGAACCAGCGGGTGATGTTGTTGTTCCCGCCGATCCCGATGAAGGCACGCACTTTCGTGATCGTGTTCGGTGCGATTGAACTGCTGCTGGGCTTCACCGGCTGGCAGCCGGGCGTAGCCCACTTCGCGCATCTCGGCGGCATGTTGTTTGGCTGGCTGCTGATCCGCTACTGGCGCGGCCAACCGCCGTTCAACAAGCGCGGCCCACACCTGCGCCGCGTCAAATAACAGGCAACTGTAGTGCCGAGCCATGCTCGGCAGGGACTCTACGAACAGAGCCGAAAGATGCAGTGCCGAGCCATGCTCGGCAGGGACTCTACGAACAGAGCCGAAAGATGTAGTGCCGAGCCATGCTCGGCAGGGGCTCCACCAACAGAGCTGAAAGATGTAGTGCCGAGCCATGCTCGGCAGGGGCTCTACCACCAGAGCCGAAAGATGCAGTGCCGAGCCATGCTCGGCAGGGGCCTCACCGGTAAAGCCCCTGCCGAGCAGGGCTCGGCACTACAGTAAGAGTGCAAAAAGGCGCGGAGTCCGCGCCTTTTTGCTTGCTTCAATACCGCATCAACGCCAGATCCTGATCTGCTCGGCGTCGGTACGCTGCATCGGCTGGCCCGGCTTGCAGCTGAAGCTGGCGCCAAACGCCGGCAGGTTGGACAGCGGTGCATTGCTGCGCCAGCGGCCCGGGGCACGTACGTCGGTACGCAGGCGCTGCAGTGCCTCGTTCGGCGACAGCTGCTGCGCCCACAGGCTGGTCCAGCCCTTGAAGAAGTCCTGCTTGTCGGTCTGCTTGGCATCGGCCTGGGCGGCACTGAATGCCTCCCAGGCGATCTCCATGCCCGACAGGTCGGCCATGTTCTCGTCGCGGGTCAGCTCACCATTGACCTTGGCATCCTTGACGCCCGGGAACGGGTAGGCGCTGTACTGCGCGGCGACACGATTGCCGAGCAGGGTCCAGGCGCTCTTGTCGGCCGGTGTCCACCAGCTGCGCAGTTCGCCCTTGGCATCGATCATCGCGCCCTTGACGTCGATCGCGCGGCTGACTTCATGTGCGACCAGGCCGCCGAAGGCACCGAACTTCTCGGCATTGCTGGCGTTGCTGGCAAAAATCGGGCCCTGCAGTGCGGCAGCGGTGACGATCAGGCGGTTCTGGGCGATGTCATAGGCAATGGAAGGCTGCTGCGGCAGCACGTCCCAGCGGCGGTCGGCGTTGCCCTTGCCGATGCGCTTCATTTCCTGGGCATGACGCCAGGTGGAGGCGATCAGGATGTTGCCGCCAAAGCTGCCGCGGCCCATCGGCTGCACGGTGTAGTCCAGGTCGCGCAGCGGGGTGCCGATCTCGATCTTCATCGCGGCCAGCTTGGCCTCGGCTTCGGTCTTGGCCTCGGCGCTGAGCCAACTGCTGCGCTTGACGGCAGCGATCTGTGCCTCGCGGACCTGGTCGACCATGACGCCGGCCTGGCGGCGGGTGTCGCGGTTGAGGTAGGTCGCCGCGTATTCGTGGCCGAGCATCGGGCCGGCGGCCACGTTGATGGCGTCGAGCACGGCATCCGGACGCGACGGCGCGATGATCTGGCCACGCAGCACGCGGCCACGGAACTCGAACTCGGCGTCGCGGTAGGCCTTGGAGAGGTACGGGGCCATCGCGTCACCCACGCGCCAGCGCAGGTAGGCCTTCCACTGATTGGCCGGCAGGCGGCTGACCATGCCATTGAGCTGCTGGAACAGGGAAGGATCGGCCAGTGACACCAGGTCGTCGTTCACACCCTGGGCCTTCAGGAAGGCATCCAGCTGCAGGTTGCGGTAGCGGCTGTTCAGGTCCTTGGTGGCGACCGGTGCGTAGTTGTTGAACGGGTTGTTGATGTCGGCCACCGAGTGGGCGCTGCGTGCCAGTTCGGTTTCAAGCTGGATGACCAGCGCCGATTCGGCATCGAGCTGCGCAGCCGGGGTGCCGGTCAGCGCCAGGATCTGCTTCACATACCCACGGTAGCGGCCCATCAGCGCGACGGTGTCAGCATCGGTACGGGTGTAGAAGGCCGGGTCCGGCAGGCCGGTGCCGCCCTGCATGAAGTAACCGATGTGGCGGTCCAGCGCCTTCAGGTCCACGTCCGGGGCGAAGTTGAAGGCCACCGGGATGCCGACCTGATGCAGCGCAGCGATCGAGGCCGGGATGTCCTTGGCCTTCTTGATGGCGTTGATGCGGGTCAGCAAGGGAGCGATTGGCTTGGAGCCGTCGGCTTCCACGGCGGCCTCGTCCAGGCCGCTGGCCCAGAAATCGCCGAGCAGCTTCTGCACATTGCCCTGCGGCGCGGTCATTGCGCGATCCAGCAACTGGCGCTGCTGGGTACGGGTGTTGTCCGCCAGGGTGCCGAGGGCGCTGACCGCGCCGGTCTGCGGCACCGGATTGGCCTTCAGCCAGTTGCCGTTGGTGGCTTCGTAGAAGTCCGTACAGGCCGCGCTCACTGCCGGTGCCCGTGCCGCAGGCTTCTTGCGGGCGGCCTGCGCATCGTTGGTGGACAGCAAGGTCACCAGGGAGAAGGCCAGGGCCAGGGTAAGTGGGCGAACGTTGGGCATGTGGTGCATATCCGCAGAAGGACAAAGTGGGCGGAGTTTAACAAGCTGGCGGCGGATTGGTGCCGGGGCAGGGCACGGAATTGGGTACTGCATCAAAACCGGTGGTTGTGGGAGCGGTGTGAGCCGCGAAGCCACTGCGGATGATGCGGCTGGTATTGACTGGTTTGCGTTGATTTCTGGCGTCTTGGGCTTGCTCAGCTTCGCGGCTTACGCCGCTCCCACATTCCTGTTACGCGGGCAAAAAGAAGGCCCGGCATTGCCGGGCCTTCTTCGGTGCTCACTGCGGGGCAGCGGTTACCAGATCACCACCTGCTTGTCGCCGGTGCGGACCATCGGCGAACCGGCCTTGCACTGGAACGCCGCAGCAAAGGTCGGCAGGTTCGACGGCGCACCCATGGCGCGGAACTGCGCCGGGGCGTGCGGGTCGGTGGCCAGGCGGACCTTGGCGTTTTCAGCGGTGTACTTGGTGCGCCACACGGTGGCCCAGTTGAAGAAGAAGCGCTGGTCGCGGGTGAAACCGTCAACCTTGGCGTCTTCCTTGCCGGCCGACGCCTTCTGCAGGGCGTCGTAAGCAGTGGCCAGACCGCCGAGGTCGGCGATGTTCTCGCCCAGGGTCAGCGAGCCGTTGACCTTCTGGTCGCCCACCTTGTACTCGTTGAACTGGTTGACCAGCTTGCCGGTCAGGCCGGAGAAGCCCTTGGCATCGGCCGGGGTCCACCAGTTCTCGAAGTTACCGGTCGGCCCGAAGCGGCTGCCCTGGTCATCGTAACCGTGGGTCATTTCATGGCCGATCACCGCGCCGATGCCGCCGTAGTTCAGCGCGTCGTCGGCGTTCGGGTCGAAGAACGGCGGCTGCAGGATGGCGGCCGGGAACACGATCTCGTTCTGCAGCGGGTTGTAGTAGGCATTGACGGTCTGCGGGGTCATGCCCCACTCGGTCTTGTCCACCGGCTGGCCGATCTTGCCCAGCGCCCACTTGTAGTTGAAGGCGTTGGCGGCGCGCACGTTGCCCAGGTAGTCATCGTGGGTGGTGCTCAGGCCCGACCAGTCACGCCACTTGTCCGGGTAGCCGATCTTCGGGGTAAAGGTTTCCCACTTGGCGATGGCCTTGGCCTTGGTCTCGTCGCTCATCCAGGTCAGGTTCTGGATGCGGTCCTTCAGTGCGTCGGCCAAGTTCTTGACCAGCACTTCCATCTTGGCCTTGGCTTCCGGCGAGAAGGCAACCTTGACGTACATCTGGCCGAAAGCATCGCCGGCATCGTTCTCGATGGTGCCCAGCACCTGCTTCCAGCGCGGCTTGATTTCCTTCTGGCCGTTCAGTTCCTTGCCGTAGAACGCGTAGTTCTCCTGCACGAACTCATTGCTCAGGTACGGTGCGGCACCGTCCACGGTGTGGAAGCGCAGGTAGGCGCGCCACGCGGCCGGGTCGGTATCGGCCAGCATCTTGCTTACTTCCTGGTGGAAGGCGGGCATGGCCAGCGAGAATTTCTCCGGCGCGGTGATGCCCTGGGCCTTGAAGAACTCGGTCCAGCTGAAGTTCGGGGTCAGCTTGTCGGCATCGGCAACGGTGACCGGGTTGTAGTACAGCGAGACGTCGCGCGACAGCTCGACGCTGGACTTGGAGGCCTTGGCCAGGCGGGTCTCGAACTTGATCACCTCCTCGGCCTGCTTGGCGGCGTCGGCCGCGGCCACGCCGCTTAGCTCCAGCACCTTGGCCACGTGGGCCTTGTAGGCGTTGAGCTTGTCGGCCTTGCTGGCGTCGGTGTAATAAGTGGTGTCCGGCAGGCCCAGACCGCCCTGGCTGGCGTAGGCCATGTTCATGGTCGAGTTCTTGAAGTCCGCTTCCGGACCGAAACCGAACAGGAAGTTCTCGCCCTTGGCGGCGGTGCTGCGCAGGTAGTCGGCCAGTGCGGCGCTGTCCTGCAGGCCGTCGATGGCGGCCAGGTCGGCCTTCAGCGGGGTGATGCCCAGGCTGTTGATCTTGGCTTCGTCCATGCCCGAGGCCCAGAAGTCACCGACGATCTTCTCGATGCCGGTGGCGTTCTTCATCGCCGCGGCCTGCTCGGCCAGCTGGTGCTGCACGGCCACCGAACGCTCGTCGAGGATGGTGAAGGCGCCCCAGCTGGTGCGGTCGGACGGAATTTCGTTGGCGGTGAGCCACTTGTCATTCACGTAGCCGCCGAAATCGGTACAGGCGTCCTTGCTGGGGTCCAGGTCGGTGGCGGTGAAGGCGTTGTAGGCCGGCAGCTTGGACTCGTCCAGCTTCAGTTCGGTGGCGGCCGGCGCAGCGGCGGTGGCGGCGGGCGGGGACTGCTCTTCCTGCTTGGGGCAACCGGTCAGCGCGGCGGCGACGGCCAGCGACAGCAGGAGAATCTGGGGTTTGCGAACGATCACGGGAAAGGCCTCCAGGCCGATTTCAGAGCATGAGTGAGGCCCCGAAGCCGGGACCGAAGCAGGAAGATACGCCTGAAACCGATGAGGAAAGGGTGTAGAAGGTCATGGTCGCTCCCGGGTCTTTCCTATGGGCGGCAGCCGCTCGCCGGTGCTATACAGCGGGAATGACCAAGACATCAAGCAAGCAGTGGGATGCGATCCTGATCGGCGGCGGCCATAACGGCCTGGTGTGTGCGGCTTATCTGGCCAAGGCCGGCAAGCGCGTGCTGGTGCTTGAGCGGCGATCAGTGGTTGGGGGCGCGGCGGTCACCGAGGAGTTCCATCCCGGGTTCCGCAACTCGGTGGCCTCTTATACGGTGTCGCTGCTGCAGCCCAAGGTGATTGCCGAGCTTGAGCTGGAGCGGCATGGTCTGCGGGTGGTTCCGCGCAAGCTCAACAACTTCCTGCCGCTTGGCAAGGATGACTATCTATTGGCCGGTGGCGGACGCACGGCAGAACAGGTCGCGCGTTTTTCCGCACGCGATGCCGCGCGCCTGCCCGAGTACGAGCAGCGGCTTGAGATCTTTGCCGACGTGTTGCGGGCACAGGCGCTGCAGGCGCCGCCCAATATCAGCGGCAACGGTTGGCTGCGTGCCTTGCCTGAACTTTGGAAGGCAGGGCAACTCGGCCGACAGCTGCAGCGTCTGGATCCGGGCTTGCAACAGGAGTTGATGGATCTGTTCACCATCTCCGCCGCCGAATACCTGGACCGCTGGTTTGAGAGCGCGCCGATCAAGGCCTTGTTTGGCTTCGATGGCATCGTTGGCAACTACGCCAGCCCATATGCGCCGGGTACCGCCTACGTGCTGCTGCATCACGTGTTTGGTGAAAGCAATGGCATCAAAGGTGCCTGGGGGCATGCCATCGGCGGCATGGGGGCGATCACCCAGGCGATGGCGCGTTCGGCGGTCGAAGCCGGTGTTGAGATTCGTACTGATGCTGCCGTCAGCAAGGTGCTGGTCGAGCAGGGGCGTGCGATTGGTGTCGTGCTTGCTGATGGCGAAGTGCTGCGTGGCAAGGCCATCGTTGCAAACGTCAATCCGAAGCTTCTCTACGAGCGGCTTTTCGATCCTGCCGATGTTCCGGCGGCTACGTTGGAGCGCATGGCCAACTGGCGCTGCGGCTCCGGAACCTTCCGCATGAATGTGGCGTTGTCAAAGTTGCCGGATTTCAGCGTTTTGCCGGGGCAGGGCGACCATCTGACCGCAGGCATCATCATCGCGCCCAGCCTGGACTATATGGACCGTGCGTATCTGGATGCCCGCCAATATGGTTGGTCGCGTGAGCCGATAGTCGAGATGCTGATCCCCAGCACGCTGGATGATTCACTTGCACCGCCAGGACAACACGTCGCCAGCCTGTTCTGTCAGCACGTAGCCCCGCAGCTGCCAGATGGACGCAGCTGGGACGACCATCGCGAAGAAGTCGCGGATCTGATGATCGCTACTGTAGAGAAGCACGCTCCAGGCTTTGCGGACTCCGTCCTGGGCCGGCAGATCATGAGTCCGCTCGACCTGGAGCGCACCTTTGGCCTGATAGGAGGCGATATTTTCCATGGAGCACTGAGCCTCAACCAGTTGTTCAGTGCCCGCCCGATGTTGGGGCAGGCCAACTACCGTGGCGCAATCCCAGGGCTATATCTCTGCGGATCAGGTACCCACCCAGGCGGCGGCGTGACAGGTGCGCCGGGGTTCAATGCGGCCAAAACCTTATTGGCCGAGTGCTGACGGGGACGATTGTGTGACACCAGGAACGATAAACAAAGAGGAGGCGACTTGCGTCGCCTCCTCTTCTTGCAACTCAACTTCAACTGCTTATCAGAACTTGTACTTCAGACGCACGAACGGGGTGCGGCCGTAGTAGTCGTACTGCGTAGCGAACGCAGGCACATTGCCGTAACGCGTGCCGGCGCCGGTCGAGATTGATGGCGGCTTGGCATCGAAGACATTGGCCACGCCAACCAGAATCTGCCAGTCCGACTGGTCGTACGTCATCGACGCAGTATGGTAGTAGCGAGCGTCAGCAGTGATGTCGCGGTAGGAATCAGGACGGCCGAGATAGGTGAACTGTTCCTTCAGGTCCTTGTTCTTGGTTTCGGCGATGTACGAGGTCAGCCAGTTGAAGCTCCAATCGCCACGCTTGAAGGTCAGCCCCAAATTGGCGACCAGATCCGGACGGCCAATGAAGCCCAGCTGGTCCGAATTGCTCAGGCCGCTGGCCTCCGCGCTGTCGAACAACTGCATCACGTCTTCCAGCGTGTAGGTGACCTGCGAATCCACCGTGAACTTGCCGAAACCGAACTCGTGTTCCCAGTTTGCCGTCAAGTCCCAACCACGGGTGCGCTGCTTGTTGATGTTGATGTACTGCGCATGCACTTCGGTAATCCGGAAAGGTTCATTCGGATCAGTCGAAGGGTTACGGCTCATCAGGTCGCAGAACTTGTTCGGGAACGCCGTGGACCCGTAGCAGCCACCGACGATGTCGCTCGCATCCAGCGAGGCAATCTGGTCATTGACTTCATAGTCGAAGTAGTCGATTGCCACATTCAGATTTGCAAACGATGGCGTGAAGACCAGGCCGACGCTCTTGGCACGCGAGGTTTCCGGCTTCAGTTGGCCTGCGCCACCACTGGTGTAAATCGTTGCGCTGGAGCCATTGCCTGCGTAGTCGGGAGCAATACCCAAGGAGCCGCAGTTTGCCGCCAATTGGTCATTGCTCTTTTCACCCCAGCGGATGCACGGGTCGATCGCCGTCTGTTGCTGGAACCCGGTCTGGTTTCCAAGGTACAGCTCATACAGGCCCGGGGCGCGATACGAGGTGCCCAAGGTGCCGCGAACACGGAGCGCGGAATTGATCTGCCAGCTGAGGCCGACCTTCCACACGCTGTCCGACCCATCGACCGAGTCGTACTGGAACATACGACCGGAAGCATTGGCAGTCAGCGACTCGATGCCCGTGATGCCCTTGAGCAGCGGCACCTCGAGTTCCACGAACGCTTCCTTGACCTTGTCATTGCCCTTGGTCACATCTGCGCTGGAGGAGCCCCAGATGAAGCCATCGCGCGAGACCTGGCTCGGTTGATCGTCAATCTTGTAATAGCGGTACTCCAGGCCGGCAGCCATTCCCACAGCACCTGCTGGCAGGTCGAACAATTCACCGCTGAAAACGGCATTGACGGTAGCCTGGTCAAAGGTGGTCTTGCCTGTGTGCCAGATGCCGAGGATATCAACCAGCTCATCAACCTTGGCGCCACTCAGATAGCCTGGGTCGAAGAAATTCCCGGCGGGCGTACCACTATCTTCATAGCTGAGGTCGCCAGTCAGGCGAGTGTCAATGCCCAGGTTACGATAGGTGCCGCTGGAGCGGCTGTAGTTCGCATTGACTTCCCAGCCCCAGGAATCTGTACCGGCAAACAGACCATCCAGCTTGTTGGCCAGGTAGTAATAGTCCACCTGGACCTGGGTGATGGATTTGAACGGCATGACGGGCTGGGCCATTCCGTTCACGGTGCCCGGTGCTTCCAGGATGGGGAAGAACTGACGCCAGCTGAAGTTCTCGGTGTCGCGCTGGTTGTAGAGGAACTGGCTCCTCCAATTGAACGAATCGAAGCCGAAATCAGCGGCCAAGTAAGCGGATTTACGCTCCTGGCGGTTGATGATGTGGGCTTCACCCCAACGATTGAAGTTGGATGGGATCTGCGTATAGGCCTGGGTGCTGCCGTTTGCGTAGGTCTTGTCCTGTCTTGGAGCATAGCCAGCGAACGGACCGTTTGTGCTGCCGTTTGCGGTAGGTACCCAAACCTTCGCGGTGCCGTATTCCGCGATGTAATTGTGTTGCAGGTTGAGACAGAACGGGCGCGGGCCGTAGATCGAGGCATCGGTGCGGTCAATACGGTTGCCGTCCGCATCCGTGACCCGATCTTCCGAGCAGTTGAGGAAGTCTCGCTCACCGCGGGTCAGTTCGTTATGGCGGTACCACTCGACGGCGGCGACGACGCTGCCCTTATCGAAGTTCCAGCCGTTGGCCAGCGAGGCGGCAAATACTTCGCCACCACCGTGCTGTGGGATGCGCGAGGTGACGGTCAGTTCAGGGCGCTCGAAATTCTTCTTGGTGATCAGGTTGACCACGCCAGCGACCGCGTCGGAGCCGTAGATCGAAGACGAACCGTCTTTCACAATCTCAGCGCGCTGCAGAATGGCAGTCGGGATGACGTTCAGGTCGAACGCGCCCACTGCACCACGGGTGCCTGCCGGGCCGGGACGCTGGCCGTCGAGCAGCACCAGGGTGCGATTGGCGCCAAGTCCACGCAGCGAGAAGGTCTGGACGCCAGTACCGCCATCAACCACGAAGCCACCAAACTGGTGGGTGATCTGCGTTTCGGCAGCGCCGATGGCGGACTTCTGCAGGAATTCGCCAACGTTGACCTGGCCTTGTGCCGTGTTGGTCTCGGTCTCGATGGTGAAGACGGGGGAAATGGTGTCGTAGTCAGCGCGGCGAAGCAGAGAGCCGGTGACGGTTACCTTGTCAAGGTCAGTTGCTCCGGCGTTCGTCTGCTGCTGACTTGACTTGTCGCTCTCGGAAGTAGTGGCTTCCTGTGCGAAGGCGGGAGCCGCCTGGAGGCAGGCCAGAACCGCAAGTGTCAGAGGCAGGCGAATTGGCGAAGTGTGTCCATTTGCTTTGCGCATGCTGCTTTTTCCCCGTCTTGTTATGTTTCGGTTAACTGAGTCTAGGTAGCAAGTAATGTAAATGCAAGGTGAATATCAAACATTTGTAACTATTTTTGTTGCAGGCCCATTCAGCCCTTCGCGAGGCGAAGGGCTGGGGAGGGGGGGTCAAAGCCCGTTCGGGCCGCAATCGCTGCGCAGGAAGCTCTCCATCAGCGGAAGCGTTGCCTGGTAGTGCCGGGGGTACCACGGCATGCTGTGGGGCATGTCCGGGATCAATTCGAACTTGGCTGCTACCTTGCCTTGGACCGCGTTGTAGAAGCCGCGGGCATGGAAGGCGGGTGTGCGTACATCGCGGTCACCCACGTAGAGCAGTACGGGGATGTTGGCGTTGGCGGTGTGCTGCATTGGGTCCATGCCCTTGACCGTCTGTCCCTGGAGGATGCGCTGGAGGCGGTTTTCGCTCCAGGACACGCCAAGGCGAGCCAGGTCGGTCACCGGGGCGCCTGCAATGGCGCACTGGAACGGTGAAGGACTGCGAACTGTGGCTGCTGCGGCGGCAAAACCGCCATAGGAGTAGCCAAAGATGGCAATGCGTTCCTTTGCTGCGATGCCCTGGGAAACCAGCCAGGCGGCAGCATCATCGTTGTCATCCTGCATGGTCAGGCCCCACTGCTTGTCGCCTGCAATCCAGTGGTCGCGGCCGAAGCCGGTGCTGCCACGGTACTGTGGGCGGACTACCGCGTAGCCGCGGGACGTGAAGTACGGGACCCAGCCGGATACGTCCCAGCCTGTGTAATCACGTGCCCACGGACCGCCGTGCGGGTGCACGAGCGCCGGCAGGGTGGCATCACCCTCCTTCCAGCCTGCTGGCAGGTCAAGAATCGCCGGGATCTTGCGGCCGTCGCGCGCTGTGTAGGTGATCCAGCGTTGTTCGCCGATCTGATTGCTGTCGATCCAGGGGCGTTCGCTACCCAATTGGGTCACGTTCTTCTTGTCTGTAAGGACAAAGTAGGAGGTCGGTTTGCTTGCGCTGCTGGTGGTGTAGAGCACCCTGGACAGGTCGTCGTTATAGCCCGTGATGCTGACGTACTGCCCTGGGTAGGCCTGCTTCAGGCTGTCGCTCAGTGCCTTCATCTGTGGGTCGACGTAAATGGCTTCGCGGCGCGGGCCGTCTACGTAAAAGCCGAGAACCTGATTGAAGTTGCTTGGGCGTGTGCCCAGGATCAGGTTGCCGATTGGGTACTCGGGGTGAGCTGCCAGCGGTTCCTTGTCAAAGGCTTTGGTCGCAGGGTCGTACTGCCATGCCTGGACCTGATCAGAGAACTTGTCAGTCAGGATGTAGAGCTTGCCCGTAGCGTCATCGATTCCGGCCACTTCCATGGTGTAGCGGTCGCTGAGCTTGGTTGTAAGGGCATCGTGCTTGTCGAATTGCCCGTTGCCCTTGTTCTTGATCAGGATCTGCTGTTCGTAATCGTTCGACCCAAGGGGTTCGATCTGGCTGCGGGTAAGCAGTTCGCCGTTCCGTGGATGGAAGAGGCCCGGTGCGGAACGTGTGCCGCCACGGAACAGTAGTTCGGTCTTTCCGGTGACAAGGTTGAAAAGATAGTAATTTGCCGACAAGGTCAACTCATTCATCTGCGAGATGATGACTTTGTCAGGATCAAGCGGAAGCGAGTGGACCAGCGATGCAGAGCCGGCCAATTCCAGACAGCGCTGTGTCTGCTCGCTGACGCCGAGCTTGCGGGTGTTGTCGGCGAACGCTTCGTCGAACTTCGTTTGGCTTGGGTCTGTCAGATAGGCTTTGGTCAGGAAGGTCTTGGTGGCGCCAGTGGAGTTGCCCTCGCCACAGCCTGACAACTGGCCGGTGAATTCCTGACGGCCAATGACCAGTGTCTTTCCTGCCTTGAGTGCGCTGGCGGCAATGAACTTCATTCGATCACCCGAAGGGGTGATGGAAGTGGGGCCGCTGCCCAGCTTGTCCATGTCCCAGTTGGCCAGTGCGGTATCGCCATTGTTGCTGCCTGGCGCGGCGATGATGGCGACGAGCCTTTTGCCATCCGCGCTCATTGTCACGGACTGAATGGCCGGGATCTTCGCAAAGCTCTCCGTCGGTAAGGGGGTTGGGGCGGCCTGGGTGGTTGTCGCAGCCAGAACAATGCTGGCTGCGAGGGCAAACTTGGCGCACTTGAGTTGTTTCATCGATGTGACGTCCTTGGCTGTGGCTTATGTGCCGAGTCGTGGCACATTTGCGTCGAAGATGAATGAATGCTGTATTTTCGTCAATGCTGTGGCTTGTTTTTACGTGGGGGGTCTTTGATTTTTCTCGCGAAAGTCGGGTGTGGCACTATCTCGGCCAACTCTTTTGAATTCTTCACGTCATGCAGCTTTACGATCAGTCCCGCCCAGCCACTCATCGTGTGCAAAAGGGGCTCTCCCCCCATCCGCGTATCCGCAATGTGATTGCGGTCGGTTCGGGCAAGGGCGGGGTGGGCAAGTCCACCACGGCGGTGAATCTGGCCTTGGCGCTGAAAGCGCTGGGCGCCAGGGTTGGTGTGCTGGACGCCGATATCTATGGCCCCAGCGTGCCGGCCATGCTGGGCCTGAGCGGGCGGCCGGAGAGCCCGGACAACAAGTCCATCGAGCCGCTGCGGGCATTCGGGGTCGAGGCAATGTCGATCGGTTTCCTGATCGAGCCGGACTCCCCGATGATCTGGCGCGGTCCGATGGCCACTTCCGCGTTGACCCAGCTGTTCAACGACACGTTGTGGGGTGACCTGGACTTCCTGCTGATCGATCTGCCGCCGGGTACCGGTGACATCCAGCTGACGCTGTCGCAGAAGATCCCGGTGGCCGGCGCGGTGATCGTTACCACGCCGCAGGACATTGCCACGCTGGATGCGCGCAAGGCTTTGAATATGTTCGAAAAGGTCGAGGTGCCGGTGCTGGGTATCGTCGAGAACATGGCCATGCATACCTGCAGCAGCTGCGGTCATGTCGAGCATCTGTTTGGCGAAGGTGGCGGCCAGCGCATGGCCGAGCAGTACGGGGTGCCGTTGTTGGGCTCGCTGCCGCTGGACATCGGCATCCGCGAGCAGGGTGATGTGGGTGCGCCTATCGTGGTTGCGCAGCCCAATTCGGCCGCGGCGAAGGCCTATATGGCGGCGGCGCAGCGGATGGCGGAAGAATTGGCCAAGCGCCCACGCGCCAGCATTCCAATCCTGTCCTCGTTGATCTGAGGCAGTCGCCAGCTGGGTAGCAAGCAAGGCCCGCTCAGCGGGCCTTGCCTTATATAGAGTGTGCAGAAATTGCTGGCAGGCGATTGCTTGCCGGCTCCTGGCCGGCTCTAGGCTAGAATCGACCACCCCCGGCCGCAGGCATGCTGCGGCACAACGTGAACAGGATCACTGAATGAGCATCAAGAGCGACCGTTGGATCCGCCAAATGTCCGAACAGCAGGGCATGATCGCGCCGTACGAAGCCGGCCAGGTCAAGCAGGTGGATGGCCAGCGCATCGTCAGTTACGGCACCTCCAGCTATGGCTACGACGTGCGTTGCTCGCGTGAGTTCAAGGTGTTCACCAACATCAACTCGACCATTGTCGACCCCAAGCACTTCGACCCGAAGAGCTTTGTCGATATCGAGGCCGATGAATGCATCATCCCGCCGAACTCCTTTGCGCTGGCGCGCACGGTGGAGTTCTTCCGCATCCCGCGTGACACCCTGGTGGTGTGCCTGGGCAAGAGCACCTATGCGCGCTGCGGCATCATCGTCAACGTGACCCCGCTGGAGCCGGAATGGGAAGGCCATGTGACGCTGGAGTTCTCCAACACCACGCCGCTGCCGGCACGTATCTATGCCAACGAGGGCGTGGCGCAGATGCTGTTCTTCCAGGCCGACAAGGATGACATCTGCGAGACCTCGTACAAGGATCGTGGCGGCAAGTACCAGGGCCAGACCGGCGTTACTCTGCCGCGCACCTGAGTGCGGTTTGAGCTGAAATGAAAAAGGCGCCGTCAGGCGCCTTTTTCTTTATGCAGGATCCGGCGGAGCGGCTTATTTGCCGCGCCCGAACAGCATGCCGATACCGACGGCCACCAGGATGGCCGGCCACCAGGTGGCGAGCATGGTGCCGATGTTGCCGTTGATCCAGCCGAGGTTCTTGGCCAGGAAGAACAGGCCAACGATGATCAGGATCAGGGCGGCGATCAGATTGGAGCGCATCGGCTTGCGGAGTCCGTAAGGAAGAAGGTGCTTATCGTAGCCGCTGGCGCCAGATTTCGACACGTTGGGCCAGCACCTCCGGATCGAAGCGCTGTGCCTTGCCGCTGCCCCAGACCGGGCCCGGCCACGCGGCGTCGTTCTCGTTGCGGCCGATCAGATGCACATGCAACTGGCGCACAATGTTGCCGAGCGCACCGATGTTGATCTTGCTGACGTTTGGCTTGTGCTTGAGGTGCTGGGAGATCTGGTTGATCTCGGCCAGCAGCAGGCGTTGCTGGGCACCGTCCAGGTCGATCCACTCGCTGGCATTGGGCACGCGCGGTACCAGCACGACCCAAGGGAAGCGGTCGTCGTTCATCAAGCGGATCTGCGACAGGGGGCCATCGGCAATCAGCACGCTGTCGGCGGCAAGGCGGGTGTCAAGTACGAAATCGGACGTCACAGCTTCGGTCATCGCAGGTTCTCGCTGAAGAAGGCCAAGGTGCGTTCGCGCGCCAGGTCGGCGCTGGCTGGGTGGTAGTGCATGCCGACCTCGCGGTTGAAGGCGTGGTCGGCTGGATAGACATATACAGGCAAGTCGGGTTGTTTTTCACGGTGCGCTGCAACGGCGGCGGCCGGGATCGAGGCGTCCTGGTCGCCAAAGTGGAAGATGGCCGGGGCTTTGAACGCTGTGTCCAGGAACGGCACGTTGCGCGCGCCGTAGTAGCTGGCCGATGGCAGGCCCAGCCGTTGCGCGGCCAGCATGGCGATGGTGCCGCCCCAGCAATAGCCGACCGTGCCGACCTTGCCGTAGGGCGCCAATGCCGCAGCGGCGGCTTCGACCACGGTTACCGCGCGGTCCACGCCCAGCTCGTCGACCAGCGCCTTGCCGCGGCTGACGCCGTCCGCGTCATAGTCCAACTGCAGGTCCGGCTCGATCAGATCAAAAAAGGATGGCGCCAGCACCCCATAGCCCTCGGCGGCGTACTGCTCGGCGACATGGCGGATGTGCGCGTTGGCGCCGAAGATTTCCTGTATGACCACCAGGCCGGCGCGTGGGCTGCCGGAGGGCAGGGCCTGCCAGGCGCGGACCGGGCCAAGTGGGGTGGGGAGGGTGATCCACTGAGACATGAGGGGCTCCGGGGTAAGGGGCGAAAGGCGGAGTTCCTTCTCCCGCCTGCGGGAGAAGGTGCCCCGAAGGGGCGGATGAGGGGAGCTTTTAGAGCGGGGTCTGCTTGCTAGAAGCTTCCCCTCACCCCAACCCCTCTCCCGCTCGCGGGAGAGGGGCTCTAGTCAGTCATTCCCGCAATGAGACTGATTATCAGCTCTCCTGCGTATTAAGCCAGCCGCAGGGCGTCGCGGCCGTGGCCCGGTATACTGCCCGGCTTTCCGGCCCTGCTGCCATTCCGGCCCGGCCCCAGGATTTCCAGATCATGTCCCAGCTGAACCCCAAAGTCGGCTTCGTCAGCCTTGGCTGCCCGAAGGCCCTAGTCGATTCCGAGCGCATCCTCACCCAGCTGCGGGTGGAGGGCTATAGCATCGTGCCGTCCTACGACTCGGCCGATGTGGTGGTGGTCAATACCTGCGGCTTCATCGACTCGGCCGTGGCCGAATCGCTGGATGCGATTGGCGAGGCGATGAACGAGAACGGCAAGGTCATCGTCACCGGCTGCCTGGGCAAGAAGGGCGACATGATCCGCGAGCATTACCCGGACGTGCTGTCAGTGTCCGGTCCGCAGGACTACACCACGGTGATGGAGGCGGTGCATGCCGCGCTGCCGCCCAAGCACGATCCGTTCGTCGACCTGGTGCCGGACTACGGCATCAAGCTGACCCCGCGTCACTACGCCTATCTGAAGATTTCCGAAGGCTGCAACCACCGTTGCAGCTTCTGCATCATTCCCTCGATGCGTGGCGACCTGGTATCGCGTCCGGTTGATGAAGTGCTGCGTGAGGCCGAGCGTCTGGTCAAGGGCGGCGTGCGCGAGCTGCTGGTGGTGTCGCAGGACACCTCGGCCTATGGCGTGGACCGCAAGTACGCGCCGGGTACCTGGCGCGGCAAGGAATATGCCACCCGCATGAAGGCGCTGTGCGAAGGCCTGTCCGAGCTCGATGCCTGGACCCGCCTGCACTACGTCTATCCGTACCCGCACGTCGATGACGTGGTGCCGTTGATGGCCGAGGGCAAGATCCTGCCGTACCTGGACATCCCGTTCCAGCACGCCAGCCCGCGCATCCTCAAGCTGATGAAGCGTCCAGGTGCAGTCGACAAGACCCTGGAGCGCGTGCTGCGCTGGCGCGAGATCGCGCCGGACATCACCGTGCGTTCCACTTTCATCGTCGGCTTCCCGGGCGAGACCGATGCCGAGTTCGAGCAGCTGCTGGACTTCCTCGATACCGCACAGCTCGACCGCGTCGGCGCCTTCGCCTACTCGCCGGTGGAAGGTGCTACCGCCAACCAGCTGCCGGACCCGGTACCGGAAGAAGTGAAGCAGGAGCGACTAGCCCGCTTCATGGAAAAGCAGGCCGCCATTTCCGCAGCCAAGCTCGAAGCCAAGATCGGCAGCGTGCAGCAGTGTCTGGTTGATGGCATCGAGGACGGCATCGCCGTGGCTCGCTCCAAGGCCGATGCGCCGGAGATCGACGGTCTGGTGCATATCCAGAATGCCGATGAGGCCAAGCTGCGGGTCGGTGACTTCGTCAACGTCGAGATCACCGACAGCGACGAGCACGATCTGTTCGGTGATGCGCTCATCGAAGCCAAGGCTGCGCCGTTCGACCTCAAGGTGCTGTGACCACAGCGCCGGCCGCAAGCGATGCCGGCGTGGGCCGGCGTCGTTTTATAGCGCCATTGCGCGGCCAGGTGGATCCGCGCTGCTTTGATCATCCGCTGTTCGCGGATTTCCACGGTTTTGAAGCAATGATGCATTCGGTCGATTGGCCGGGCATCGATGCGTTGAATGCGCTGTTGCCCGTGCAGGGCAAGCGCTTCGTGACCCAGGACGACGCGCTGCTGGATGACGGCTTGCACTACGAACAGCGTATTGCGCAGGGCCGTATCGCCACCCGCGCGCGGAACTGGCATGACCTGTTCAACGCGCTGGTGTGGGCACGCCACCCCGTGATCAAACGCGCACTCAATGCGCAGCAGTGCCGGCATATCGCAGTGATGGGGGCAAGCCAGCGCAATCGCGCGCAGGCGGCGTTGACCCAGTTCGATGAAACCGGGCTGATCGTGCGTGTCCGCGATGCAGGCTTGCTGACGGCATGGGATCGACATGACTGGTCAGCACTGTTCGATCCGGATGGCTGGCGCGAAGGCGATATCGCGGTCTGCGCGGTGATTGGCCATGCGCTGATGGAGCAGGCCTTGCTGCCCGATCGATTGCTGGTAGGGAAGTGCCTGGTTGTCGTTGGCGATGACGAAGTGGCTTGCGTCGCCGCAGTGGCGGCGGCAATCGAAGGCGATGCCTTGCTTGTCGACCCTGCCGAGTTGCGGCCACTGCCGCTGGCCGGCATCCCCCATTGGCATGCGCCCCAAGACGCGGCCTTTTATCAATTGACCGACTACTTTCGCCCGCTACGCGAAGGGCGGGTTTATCCGCAGCCGCTCAGGCTCAGCCGTAGCTGACGTCGAGGATCGCGAAGCGGGTCAGGCCGCCGGGCAGCTCCACAGCGAATTCGTCATCGATGCGCTTCTTGAGCAGTGCCCGTGCCAGCGGCGAATCGATGCTGATCCAGCCCGCTGGCGCATCGGTTTCGTCGGGACCGACGATCCGGTAGATGACGGTCTGTCCGGAGTCGACGTTCTCCAGCTCCACTGTCGCACCGAAGAACACGGCTTCCGGGTCGCTGGGCGTGGTGTCGACCACGCGCAGGGCTTCCAGCCGCTTGCTGAGGTAGCGCACGCGGCGGTCGATCTCGCCCAGCTGCTTCTTGCGGTAGGTGTATTCGGCGTTCTCCGAACGATCACCTTCGGCGGCGGCCGCCGCCAACGCCTTGACCACTTCCGGCCGCCGTTGCCGCCACAGTTCGTCCAGCTCGGCCTTGAGCCGGGCATGGCCCTGGGCGGTGATCAGGGCGGTGCTTTTTTCTGCAGGGGGACGCCAGCGGCTCATTGCGGTCATGCATTGCGTGGATGCGGGCATGGTAGCCGGGCTTGCTTGCGCAAGGCCAATCGATGCCCGAAGCTTCGCGTTCTCTGACAAGGAAGTTCGGTCGATGTTGATCCTGCCGCTGCACAAGCCACTCAACCTGAGCACGCTGCCCGTGGTGACCGTGTTGCTGGTGCTGGTCAATATCTATGTGTTCTTTGCCTGGCAGGCCGGCGACGAAGAAAAGGTACAGGCGACGCAGGCCTGGTACCAGCAGTCGGGACTGGCGGAGTACGAAGTGCCAGCGTATGAAAAACACCTGCGTCTGGGTGCGCAAAGCGAAGCGCTGGCCGAACTGCAGTCCGTTCCTGTGGCACAGCGGGGCGGTTACGTTGGCATGGCGACTTTGAGCGATGTCGCGTTCCAGCGAGCGCTGGAGAACGGTGGCCTGTTCGAGTCGGAAGACGAGCAGGCGGCTTGGGCGCCGTTGCGCCGCGCGTATCAGGCGCAGCTGGACCAGGTATTCACCCTGCGGCATATCCTGCGCAGTTCGGAGTGGTCGCCGAAGCGACTGCTGTCGGCGGCGTTCCTGCACGGCAGCGTGATGCACCTGCTGGGGAACATGCTGTTCCTGGTCGTGTTGGGGCTGTTGCTGGAAGGTGCACTTGGCGCCTGGCGTTTCCTCGGGCTGTATCTGCTGGGGGCGGTCGGCTCCAGTGTCGCCAGCGTGTTGTGGCGTTGGGGCGAGGTGGGAGGCGGATTGGGGGCATCGGGCGCGATCGCGGCCGTGATGGGTGCCTTCTGCGTGGTATGGGGAATGCGGCCGGTGCGCTTCTTCTATTGGTTCGGGGTCATCTTCAACTATGTGCGCGCGCCGGCGATCTGGCTGTTGCCGCTGTGGCTTGGTTGGGAAGTGTTCAACCTGCTGACCAATGACGAAGCCGGAATCGGCTTTGATGCCCACGCCGGCGGTTTGATCTGCGGTGCGCTGCTGGGTGCCGTCCTGGTGTTGACCCGGCAGACCCGCGAAGCGTTCATGGCCGACGAGGTCGAAGCGTCGGCAAGCGATCAACGCTGGGAACAGGCGCAGCAATACATGGGACGCCTGGAGAATGCCGCGGCCGAGCGCGTGCTGGCTGAGCTGGCCGTCGAGCAACCGCAGCGGTTGGATGTTGCACTGGCGCGTTATCGCGTGGCGGCCAACGCCGGCAAGTTGGACGATCAGCGCGTGCGCGCAGCGGACGTGCTGCGGCTGGATGCTGATGATGCGAACAGCTTGGCCGCGCAACGGGGCATCGTGCAGCAGCTGCTGCACGAGGGTGTCGTCGCCGAACTGGCGCAACCTGCGTTCGAGCGCTGCCTCAAGGCCGGCTGGCTGCAGGAAGCGGAAGCAGTATGGGAACAGGCGACGCAGTTATCCGGTGAGGCGCAGGCGCAGGGGTGGCTCCGGCTGGCCTTGCGACACGGCGAGGCGCATGCGCATGCGCAGCGCCGCCGCCTGCTGGAATTGCTGCAACAGCGGTTTGGTAGCACGCCGCAGGCCGGCAAGGCGCGTTTCCTGCTGGAGAACGACTGAAGGGAGTGCCGCATCAGCTTCAAGGCGAGCAAGGTCGGTCTGCTGGTACCACTCCGTAGCCCGGGTAAGCGCAGCGCACCCGGGGCTGCTGCCGCACGAACGGAGATCCGCCCAGATGTCCTTGCTTCCCGGGTGCGCTGCGCTTACCCGGGCTACGTTGGCTGTGCGGCGGTGCTCGCAAGCGTGCTGCGTCAGGCCGGACTGACCTGCAAGGCCTGCCTGGCGGCCTCGAGCTTGCGGCGCTGCTCCTCGTCTTCGCAGCGTTGCAGCGCCTCGTCGATCAGTTGCAGTGCCTCGGCGTCGCGGTTGTAGCGTTCGCCCAGCAGCAGGGCGGCCTGCAAGGCCCATTGCGCTGCCTCCGGCGCACGCGGCCACGCCTTGAACATGGCCCGCAAGGTATCCATCTGCAGTTGCAGCTGCCCGCCGAGGCGCGCGCGTTCGGCCAGTTGTGCGGCCTGCTGCGGATCGGCCGGGGTAAAGTCCGGGTCGACTTCGAGCATGTCGCGCAGTACGTTCATCGCCTCGCGCTCCTGCTTTTCGATCAGAAGACGGTTGATGTACTGGCGGGCATGGTCGCGCAATGCATCCGATGCGCCCTTGCGTCGAAGCAGGCGTTGGTACAACTCGTGCACTGGCAGACTCACCGCGCGTGAGCGCACCGAGCCACGCAGGGCATCCAGGGCGGCATCGAGTTGGCCTTCGCGGACGAAGTGCTCGGCCTCATCCAGCAGCCGCTGGTCCGGGTCATGCCGCGCCAGGGTGTCGTAAGCACCTTCCGGTTCGAAACCCAGCGCCTCGTGGTACTGGTAGACCAGATAGCCGAGCAGGTGGAAGGCGCTGAACAGGCCCCAGATGCTGAAGAAATTGAGTACCAGCTCGCCGACAACGGGCGGCATGAACGTGTGCAGCCATTGGCCGGCAGTCAAGGCGCTGGCCTGGATGACGAACAGCAGCAGGAAGGCCGCCAGGTAAGGCCAGCCGATGCGGAAGGCGATGGTGATCGAGGTGGCCGGATTGGCGGCGTGGCGCAGGCTGCCATCCATCGCCAGCGAGATCACGCAGCCCGGCTGCAGCAGGACCACCGCACCCAGTGTCAGCAAGCCGATCACCGGGCCAGTGAAGATCGCCACCGCCACCACGAAAATGCCCATGAGTATCATCAGCCCCAGCAGCCGGATGACGGTGCCATCGCTGCTGCTGAGGGTGTTCTCCGGGGAGGACATGCGGCCGTTGGCGGTTTCGCGCAGCACCTCGAAGGCGTAACGGTAGATCGCCACCCAGGTGATGATGCCCAGCAGCCAGCCAATCGCCGGCAACCAGGTCAGCAGGGTGCACAAGGTGAGCGCGATCAGCGAGTACAGCGCCGGCCCTCGCACAGGATAGAGCGTGATCGCAGGCAGTCGCTGCCAGAACGGTTGTGGACGTTGCGCGCTCGCGCCGCGTTTGCGGTCTTCCATGACATCCCCCTGGGTCAGGCAATGATTGTGGCCGTAGCGGGGGGGGGGCGGCCGTCGGCGGCGGGTCGGGGGCGGGGGGGCGCCGCCTGCCGCGGGCCCGGTATTGCTGCTCAGCGCTTGCCGCCGAAGATGCTGCCGAGGATGCCGCGCACGATCTGGTTGCCCAGTTTGGTGCCGACGGTGCGCGTGGTCTGCTTGGCCATGGTTTCGATCATGCCCTGGCGGCGCTTGGTACCAAAGATCGCATCCTTGATGCTCTGGCCGAAGCCACCTTCCTGTGCCTCGTCCTGCTGGCGCGTACGCGCTGCGGGTGCCTGTTCGACCACCTTCTCCGCGCGTTGCGCCAGCAGTTCGGCGGCGGACTCGCGGTTGACGGCGTTGTCGTAGCGGGTGCCGACCGGGCTGCCGGCACGCACCTGGGCGCGCTCGGTATCGGTGATCGAACCCATGCGGCAGCGTGGCGGCGCAATCAGGGTCTTCTGCACCGGCGAGGGAACGCCCTTGTCCTGCAGCGTGGATACCAGTGCTTCGCCGGTACCCAGCTGCGACAGGGTTGCGACCACGTCGAGCTTGGGGTTCTGCACGAAGGTTTCGGCCGCCGTCTTGACCGCTTTCTGGTCGCGCGGGGTGAAGGCGCGCAGTGCGTGCTGCACCCGGTTGCCGAGCTGACCGAGGATGTTGCCGGGCACGTCATCCGGGAACTGCGAACAGAAGTACACGCCCACGCCCTTGGAGCGGATCAGGCGCACCACCTGCTCGATGCGCTGCACCAGTGCTGGCGGTGCATCGTCGAACAGCAGGTGCGCCTCGTCGAAGATGAAGACCAGCTTGGGCTTTTCCAGGTCGCCCACTTCCGGCAGCTGCTCGAACAACTCTGACAGCAGCCACAGCAGGAAGGTGGAATACAGGCGCGGCTTGAGGATCAGCTGCGCGGCGGCAAGGATGCCAATCACGCCGCGGCCATCGTGGTTGACCCGCATGATGTCGGCCAGTTCCAGCGCCGGCTCGCCGAAGAAGGCTTCACCGCCGTCCTGCGACAGGCGCAGCAGCGAGCGCTGGATCGCCGCCACCGACTGCGCGCTGACCAGGCCGTATTCGGTGGAGATGTCCTTGCGCTCCTCGGCCACCAGGCCGAGCAGGGCGCGCAGATCGTCCAGGTCGAGCAGCAGCAGGCCGCGGTCATCGGCCAGCTTGAAGACGATGTCGAGCACGCCGGACTGGGTGTCGTTGAGTTCGAGGATGCGGGCCAGCAGGGTAGGGCCCATCTCGCTGACGGTGGTGCGCACCGGATGACCGAGCTTGCCGTACAGGTCCCAGAACACCACCGGGCTGGCAGCCGGGGCAAAGCCGTCGACGCCGATCTCGGCGGCGCGCTGGGCCAGCTTCTCGCCGCCTTCGCCGGCAACCGCAAGGCCGGCCACGTCGCCCTTCACATCGGCCATGAACACCGGCACGCCCAGCCGCGAGAAACCCTCGGCCAGCGTCATCAAGGTCACCGTCTTGCCGGTACCGGTGGCGCCGGCCACCAGGCCGTGACGGTTGCCGAAGCGCGGGAGCAGGGTGACGGCGATGTCGTCGGTGACGCCTTTGCCGAGCAGGATCGGGTCCATGGAGGCACTCATTGATGAATGAAGGAAGGATTCTAACGGCCGACTGTATCGCGGCGGTGGCAATGTTGCCCCCGGGTCAGTCTGCCAGCTACCCTGCCTCACCTTTGTCATGCAGTGCTGCTGATGCCCGTATCCCTGTTACCTGCTCGTCGTTGGTCGTTGCTGCTGGCGACCTCGTTGTTGACCGTGGCTCCGGCCGCCCAGGCGATCTCAGCCCGCGACAAGGTCAAGGTCGATGCCATCGAAGCGCGGATGACGGCGGCCGAGAAGCGTTACAGCGATGCGCTGGTGCTGGTTGCCAATGCCGACCCCAAGGGCACTACCGAGGGCGACGCGGCGCTGGAAGACATGGAGGACGTGATCAGTGCCTGCATCGCGCAGAAGGGCTGCCAGGTCAGCAACCTGCTGGCAACCTATAAACGCCTGCTCAAGCAACGGGCTGATGCCAGCGGCGACGCGGAAGGTGAAGATGGCGGCCCATTGGAAGCCGATCCGGACCATATCGCGCCGTTGGTGGCCGACGTGCCTGAAGCCGCGCGTGCGGCAGCACTGCTGAACGATCATCGCCATGCCTTCGACGACATGGTCGAGTACAACCCGGCCATCCAGGCCGGCATCCGTCGCTGGCTCACCGATATGCGGCCCTCGCTGCTGACCAGCTATGAGAACTACATGAACCTGCGCGGGATCATGTGGCCGGAATGGGAGAAGGACGGCCTGCCCGAAGCCCTGCTGTTCGGCATCATGGCCAAGGAATCCAATGGTCGCGTGCATGCCTCCTCGCGCGTTGGCGCGGCCGGGCTGATGCAGTTCATGCCGGCCACTGGCCGCCGTTTCGGGTTGGGTCCGGACGGCACCGGCTTCGATACCCGCTTTGATCCGCGCAGCGCAGCCAGTGCCAGTGCCGATTACATGAATGAGCGCATGCGCGGGCTCAACAAGAACATCGCATACGCCTTGGCTGCCTATAACGGTGGCGAAGGCCGTGCCGCGCGCATCTACCGCGAAACCGGCGGGCAGAGCTTCTGGACCGATACCTCGTACAACCAGTTCCCGGGCGAGACCAAGGATTACGTGCCGATGGTGATCGCCGCGGCGTGGATCTTCCTGCATCCGCAGCAGTACGGTGTGGAATTCCCCAAGCTCAACGCGCAGCCGGCGACACTCCGCCTGGCCAAGTCGACCACCATCTACGAGCTGACCATCTGCCTGGGCAGCACCGGTACCCGTGACGGTTACATGCGCGCGCTGCGCAATCTCAATCCGCGTTATGAGGCCGATGGCTGGATTCCGGGCGGCACCACCATCAATGTGACCACTCGCATTGCTGGCTTGTACAACCGTTACTGCGTCAGTGGCCCGCGCGCCGATCTGGCCCGTGCGCTGATCACGGCGGACCTGAACGCCGCGATCAAGCGCCCCTCGGCGGCGACGGTTACCGGTAGCGTGGCAGTGGGTGATGTACAGGCGATGCAGGCCGCGCAGGCGGTGGCGCCGGTGGCAGCCCCGGCACCGCGTCCGGCTGCGCCGGCACGTCGGCCGGCAGTACGCAGCTACAAGGTTGCCCGCGGCGACACCCTCGGCGGTATCGCCAACCGCTTCCAATGCGAATTGCCGGCCTTGGCGCGCGCCAATGGCCTGCGCGCGCCGGCTTACGCACTCAAGCCCGGGCAAAGCCTGAAGCTGGAAGGCTGCGGCCGTTGAACCAGGAAGGGCGCCGAAAGGCGCCCTTTTTTGTTTGGTTTTGTAGGAGCGGCGTAAGTCGCGAAGCTGGGATGATTTCAGCGCTCAGAGCTTCTGCAATCTGAGGGCCTATCTGCTTCGCGGCTTACGCCGCTCCTACAATCGGACGCGCCGCTGTCAGCGCAGCTTGGCCAGCGCCTGTCCCAGCTGCACCGGACTCTCGGCCGTCAGCGAGGGGTCAAAATCGGCAACGCCCGGCGGCAGCAGCACGATCACGGTCGAGCCGTAGTTGAAACGCGCCATTTCGGCGAAACGCTCCAGCGTGATGCCCTTGCCGCGCCAGTCCTTGCGGGTGATGTGGTCGCCGTAGGCGGGGATTTCCTCGCCGCTCCACACCGTTTCCACGCCGCTGACCAGCAGCGCGCCAACCATCACCTGCACCATCGGCCCGAAATCGGTGTCGAAGTGGCAGACCAGGCGCTCGTTGCGGGCAAACAGGCGCGGCACATTGGCCACCGCATCGGTGCCGACGCTGAACAGCCGGCCGGGCACGTGCACGGTTTCCCGCAGGGTGCCGGTCCACGGCATGTGCACGCGGTGGTAGTCGCGCGGCGACAGGTACACGGTGGCATACAGGCCGTTGTCGAACGGCACCGCGTCGGCGGCATCGCCCAGCAGCTCGGCAGCGGTGAAGGACTGGCCCTTGGCCTGGAAAATGCGGCCTTCCTCGATCGGCCCCAGCTGGCTGATGTGGCCGTCGGCCGGCATGGTCAGGGTGCGCGGATCGGCGGCGGGCACGCGTGCGCCCGGCTTCAGGGCACGGGTGAAGAAGGCATTGAAGCTGGGATAGCTGCGCGGGTCCGGGTTGGCGGCTTCGGCCAGGTTGACGTTGAACTTGGCGGTCACCGTGTCGATCAGCCAGCGCGAGATGCGCGGGTTCTGCGAATAGGCCAGCGAGCGGGCCATCGACGACAGCAGGCGGTGCGGCAATACATAGGTGAGGCGTGTAACCAGACTCATGGTGCGGATTTCTCGGTGAGCTTGATCAGGTCGCTGGCAATGGCCTGCGGGTTGAACGGGGGGCGCATCAGGCCGGCCAGCCGGCCCTGCGGGTCGAGCACGGCGATGCTGGCGGAGTGGTCCATGCTGTAGTCGTCCGGGTTCTGCTCGAAGTGCTTGCCCGGGGCCTTCTGGAACACCATGCCCAGCGAGGTGGCAAAACGCTCCAGCGAGGGCACGTCGGCGGTGGCGGCAATGGTGTCCTTGTGGAAGGCATGGGCGTACTCGCCCAGGCGGTTCGGGGTGTCACGCTCGGGGTCCACCGACACCAGCACCACGCGCGGGCGCAGGCTGTCGGGGATGGTTTCCCATTGTTTCTGGGCCTTGGCCAGCTCGGTCAGGGTGGTCGGGCATACGTCCGGGCAGGAGGTGAAGCCCAGGAACACCAGGGTCCAATGGCCGCGCAGCTCGCCGGGGATCAGGCGGGTGCCATCGGATTGGGCCAGGTCGAACTCCGGCAGGGTACGCGGGGTGCCGTAGAACAGGATGCTGCTGGTGCCCTCGCTGCCCTTGTTGGAGGGGCCAAAGACCTTCTGCGCCAACAGCAGGCCGAGGCCGGCGGCGAGGGCGATGGCCAGGATGATGCCGGTGTTTCGATTGAACATGCGCGCGGGCTTCCGTTCGGGTACGGCGGCGGGACAGGGCGTCCGCCGTGGGCGGGATACGGGAGTGTAGGGGATTGCAGGCGTACATCCCGGTGGTTTGGCCGGCGTTTGGGTGCCTTTTGGAGGCCAAAGCCGAAGTTTCGGCTGCAACTGGGCAGTCAATATACCGGTCGGATGCCTATAATCGCAGACCTTTCAAGTATTTCCGTATTGCCATGACTGCCGAAGCGGCCGCTGAACTCCATACGATCGTCGATCTGATCCGCTACGGCGCAAGCCGTTTCAATGCTGCCGGGCTGAGCTTCGGCCACAGCTATGACAACGCGCTAGACGAGGCCACCCAGCTGACCCTGCACAGCCTGCACCTGCCACCGGACCTGGGTCCGGCCTATGGCGCGGCCAAGCTGTTGCTGGAGGAGCGGCAGCGGGTGCTGGCACTGTTCCAGCGCCGCATAGACGAGCGCCTGCCGGCCGCCTACCTGACCGGTGAGGCCTGGTTTGCCGGGCTGAGCTTCAAGAGCGATGCCCGCGCGCTGGTGCCGCGCTCGCCGATCGCCGAGCTGATCCTCAATGGCTTCGAGCCGTGGTTGGCTGGCCGTGACGTCAGTCGCGCGCTGGACCTGTGCACCGGCTCGGGCTGCATCGCCATCGCCATGGGCCATTACTACCCCAACTGGCAGGTCGATGGCAGTGACGTCAATGACGCCGCGCTGTCGTTGGCGGTAGAAAACAAGGAGCGCCTGCTTGCCCACAACGTGGAGCTGGTCAAGAGCGATCTGTTCGCGGGACTGCAGGGTCGCGTCTACGACCTGATCGTGACCAATCCGCCCTACGTCACCAATGACGAGACCGACGCGCTGCCCAAGGAATACCAGCATGAGCCGGATCTGGCCCTGCGTGCCGGCGACGACGGCCTGGATCTGGTGCTGAAGATCCTGCGTGACGCGCCGGATCACCTGACCGAAGACGGCCTGCTGATCTGCGAAGTGGGCGATTCCGAACAGCACCTGATCAAGCTGCTGCCGGAGGTCTACATGTCCTGGAACGAGTTCAAGGTCGGGCAGATGGGCATCTTCGCTGTCGAAGTGGCCGAGCTGCGTGCGCACCATGCTCGCATCGCCGAGCTGGCAGCTGCGCGGGCGTGATGCGCTCTGCTCCTGTTTGGCTCGTCATCCCCGCGAAGGCGGGGATCGCTCTGGCTCTTGAGCGAGAGTGAATGAAACAACCCGCCGTCTATCTTCTGGCATCGAAGAAACACGGCACGCTCTACATCGGCGTCACCAGCAATCTGGTGGCGCGGACCTGGCAACACCGGCAGCATGTGGTTGATGGTTTTAGCAAACGCTACAACGTGGACAAGCTGGTCTGGTACGAGCTTCACGGGTGCATGGAAGCGGCGATTCTTCGAGAGAAGCAGCTGAAGAGGTGGAACCGGGAGTGGAAGTTGCGGTTGGTGGAAGAGGTGAATCCCGAGTGGCGGGATTTGTGGGATGAGATAGTTGGGTAGTGTTTTGGTTTTGGTTTTGGTTTTGGCTTTTACTTTTGGTGTTGGCTTTGGCTTTGGCTTCGAGCTCTTGCTTTCAAGGTCGTCATTTCCGCGAAGGCGGGAATCGCTCTGGCTCTGGCTCCGGCCTTTGCTTGGCTGGCGTGAGGCAAGAGCACAAGCAAGAGCACAAGCAAGAGCACAAGCAAGAGCACAAGCAAGAGCACAAGCAAGAGCACAAGCAAGAGCACAAGCAAGAGCGATTCCCGCCTTCGCGGGAATGACGGCATCAAGGCAACCGCAAGAGCAACCGCAAGAGCACAACGGCATTGAATACCTTCGGACAACTCCTCCGCGTTACCACCTTCGGTGAATCCCACGGGCCGGCGATCGGTTGCGTGATCGATGGGTGTCCCCCGGGTCTGGAGATCACGCCCGAGGAATTCGCCCACGATCTGCAGCGCCGGGCCACCGGCAAGAGCCGCCATACCTCGGCACGCCGTGAGGCCGACGAGGTCGAGATCCTGTCCGGCGTCTATGAAGGCCGCACCACCGGTACGCCGATCGCCCTGCTGATCCGCAACACCGACCAGCGCAGCAAGGACTACAGCAACATCGCCCAGCAGTTCCGCCCGGGCCATGCCGACTACAGCTACTGGCAGAAGTACGGCATCCGTGACCCGCGTGGCGGTGGCCGCTCCTCGGCGCGCGAAACCACCATGCGCGTGGCCGCTGGCGTCATCGCCAAGAAGTGGCTGCTGCAGCGTCATGGCGTCAGCGTGCGCGGCTATCTGTCGCAGCTGGGCGAGATCACCCCGGCCGGTTTTGACTGGAGTGCGGTCGAAGACAATCCCTTCTTCTGGCCCGACGCCAACCAGGTGCCGGCGCTGGAGGCCTATATGGATGCGCTGCGCAAGTCCGGTGATTCGGTCGGTGCGCGCGTCACCGTGGTTGCCGACGGCGTGCCGCCGGGCTGGGGCGAGCCGATCTACGGCAAGCTCGATGGCGATATCGCTGCGGCACTGATGAGCATCAATGCGGTCAAGGGTGTGGAGATTGGCGACGGCTTTGCCAGCGCCGCGCAGAAGGGCACCGAACACCGCGACCTGATCACCCCGCAGGGTTTCCAGTCCAACCATGCCGGCGGCATCCTCGGGGGTATTTCCACCGGCCAGCAGATTGTCGCGGCCATGGTGCTCAAGCCGACCTCCAGCCTGCGCCTGCCAGGTGCCACGGTGGATACGGCCGGCAACGCGGTCGAGGTCATCACCACCGGTCGCCACGATCCCTGCGTCGGCATCCGTGCCACCCCCATCGCCGAGGCGATGCTGGCACTGGTGTTGATGGACCAGGCCATGCGCCATCGTGCCCAGTGCGGCGATGTCGGTGACATGAGCCCGCGTATTCCCGGTCAGCTCGATGGCTGATCGGCGGCCCCGCGTCTGGGTATCGCAGCCCCTGTTCGACGATACCGTCGCGCAGCTGGCGGCGTACTGCGACGTGGTTGCCACCGCGCAGGTGAGTGCCCACAGCGCCGCTGAAATCGCGGCCCGCTTGGCCGAGGTCGACGGCGCCCTGGTCACCCTCAACGACCGCATCGGTGCGGCGGAAGTTGCCAATGCGCCAGCGTTGAAGATGATCGCCAATGTCGGCGTTGGCCATAACAACCTGGATGTTGCCGCGCTGAGCGCGGCCGGCATCGTTGCCAGCAATACCCCCGACGTCCTCACCGAAACCACCGCCGATCTTGGTTTTTCGCTGCTGATGGCAGCGGCGCGCCGCATCGTCGAGTCCGACCGCTGGCTGCGCGAGGGTCAATGGGGGCAGTGGTCGTTCACCACCATGCTCGGCGCCGACCTGCACGGCAGCACGCTGGGCATCCTGGGCATGGGCCGGATCGGCCAGGCCATTGCCCGCCGTGGTCACCACGGCTTCGGCATGAAGGTGCTGTACCACAACCGTTCGCAGTTGCCGGCCGAACAGGAGCAGGCGGTCGGTGCCCGCTACGTCGATTTCGATACGCTGCTTGCCAGCGTCGATCACCTGGTGCTGGTGCTGCCGTATACCGCGCAGAACCATCACCTCATCAATGCCGCCGCACTGGCCAGGATGAAGCCCAGCGCGACGCTGGTGAACATCGCCCGTGGCGGTATCGTCGATGAGTTGGCGCTGGCCGACGCGCTGGCCAATGGCCGATTGGCGTCGGCGGCGCTGGACGTATACGAGAATGAACCCGATGTGCGCCCGGAGCTGTTGGCGCTGCGCAATATCGTGCTGACCCCGCATATCGGCAGCGCCTCGCTGGCAACACGCCGGGCGATGGTGCAGTTGGCGGTCGACAACCTGCTGGCCGGTCTGGGCATCGGTGCCGATGCCGGCCAGCCGGCCAATGCCCTCAATGCCGAACTGCTGACCAGCGGCACCGCGCGCCTGTGCGTGGCCGGCAAAAAAATCGACGACAAAAAACGATAGGGAGCCTCCGTGGCCGTGCGCTGGAGGTTCCCCGAACCTGGCTCGATGTGTGTCTACCCCCTCCTATCTTTCGAGTATCCCCATGAGCAATGAAGTCCGTCGTTTCCACGTAGCCGTTGTTGGCGCCACCGGCGCTGTCGGCCAGACCATGCTGGCCATCCTGGCCGAGCGCAAGTTCCCGATCAGCAAGCTGACCCTGCTTGCCTCCGAGCGTTCGGCCGGCCAGCAGGTCGACTTTGAAGGCGACAAGATCACCATCCAAGACCTGGCCACGTTTGATCCGGCAGGCGTGGAGATCGCGCTGTTCTCCGCCGGCGGCGGCATTTCCAAGGAGTTCGCGCCGAAGTTCGCCGCCGCCGGTGCGGTGGTGATCGACAACTCCTCCACCTTCCGTTACGACGACGACGTGCCGCTGGTGGTGTCCGAGGTCAACCCGGAGGCAGCCAGGAACCGTCCGCGCGGCATCATCGCCAACCCGAACTGCTCGACCATGCAGCTGATGCCGGTGCTGGCGCCGATCCACCGTGAGTACGGCATCGAGCGCATCAACATCGCCACCTACCAGTCGGTGTCCGGCGCAGGCCAGACCGGCATGGAAGAGCTGGGCAAGCAGACCTCGCAGCTGCTGGGCTTCCAGGAGATCGAGCCGAAGAAGTTCCCGATGCAGATCGCTTTCAACCTGATCCCGCATATCGATGAGTTCCTGGACAACGGCTTCACCAAGGAAGAAATGAAGCTGGTCTGGGAAACCCGCAAGATCCTCGGCGACGACAGCATCCTGGTGAACCCCACCGCGGTGCGCGTGCCGGTGTTCTACGGCCACTCCGAGGCTGTCAACATCGAGACGAAGAAGAAGATCAGCACCGAGCAGGCCCGTGAACTGCTGGCAGCCGCGCCGGGCGTGAAGGTGGTGGACGAGCGCAAGGCAGGCGGCTATCCGACCCCGGTGACCCACGCCTCGGGCACCGATCCGGTCTATGTCGGCCGCATCCGCGAGGACATCTCGCACCCGCGCGGGCTGAACATGTGGGTGGTGGCCGACAACATCCGCAAGGGTGCCGCGTTGAACGCGGTGCAGGTCGCCGAACTGGTCGCCAACGGCGGCTGAGGCACGCAACGACGCCGGCTTGATGCCGGCGTCGTCGCATCCGGGCGGTACAGCGGTATTCGAAAGCCGGGCCAGCCGTTATATTGGCCGCCATGAAACTATGGGGCAGGGGCGCGATGCGCCCATTACAAGGTGTGCTGGTGCTCGGCCTGGCGCTGTTCAGTAGCGCTGCGATGGCATTGGGGCTGGGCAACATCCGGGTCCTGTCCAAGCCGGGCCAGCCCTTGCTGGCGGAAATTCCGGTCATCACCAGTGATCCGGGCGAGCTGGACAATGCCAAGGCCGGGCTGGCCTCTGCGGCAACCTTCGAGCGCGTGGGTCTGGCCGCGCCGACCGGCCTGGTAGGGGAATTGCAATTCCAGTTTGCGCAGGACCGCGATGGCCGCGCGGTGATCCGTGTCACCAGTGCCGCGCCGGTCGAAGTGGCGGCAGTGGGCTTCCTGATCGAGGTTGATTGGGGGCAAGGCCGCCTGGTGCGCGAGTACTCCGCGCTGGTGGCGGCACCCGAGGCTGCAACCGCGGTGGCCGAACCGGTGATCGAAGCGCCGGCAGCGGCACAGTCCAACCTGATCGTACGCGAACCAGAGCCGCTGCCCATGCTGCCTGCGCCGGCGCCAGCCACGCCTGCGCCGACCCCGGCGGTTGTCGCTGCACCACCAGCGCGCTCCGTACCGGCCGCGATCACGACCAGCGAAGGCCAGCTGGCCCCGGTGCAGCACGGTCAGACCCTGTCGCAGATCGCCCGCGAGTTGTCGCGCGAGAGCGGCGTCTCCTTGAACCAGACCATGGTCGCGCTGATGCGCGCCAATCCGGAAGCCTTCATTCGCGGCAACATCAACCTGCTCAAGCAGGGTGCGGTGTTGCGTACCCCGGCACAGGAAGAGCTGGCGCGGGTGGATGCTTCCGAGGCGCGTGCCATCGTTCGTGACCAGGCGGCGCAGTGGCGGCAGGCGCGGGCGCCGATCCCGCAGCCGGCAGTCGCCGATGCGGCGCAGGCACCGGCCAAGGCCGCTGCAACCGCAGCGTCGGGTGCGCTGCCCACGGGGGCGCGCCTGGAAATCGCCCCGGCGGTGGCCGGTGCGCAACAGACAGCAGGAATGACGACCGGTCTTGATGCCGGTGGTGAGGGTGACATGTTGGCCAACGAACAGCTGCAGCAAGCCAAGGAAGAGCTGGCAACGCGTGACGCGGAACTGCAGGAACTGCGTGATCGCGTCGGCGAGCTGGAGAAACTGCAGAAGCAGCAGCAGACCTTGATTGCGATGAAGGATTCGGACCTGGCGGCTGCGCAGCAGAAGCTGGGTGAGGCGGCCAAGCGCGACGGCGCAGGTTCGTTCGGCTGGGCTTGGCTCGGACTGGTGCTGTTGTTGCTCGGTGCGCTTGGCTGGGCACTGGGACGGCGGCGCAAGCCGCTGCCGGTAGCGCCGCCGCGTGATGACGTCGCCGGTGACCGCCTGGCTGCTGCACTACCGGTGATGGGCGCCGCCGCAGCTGTGCCGGCACCGCTGGATCCGCAGGCCTCTGATGCTGTATTCGATGCGATGGAGGACACGGATGTGCAGACGCCGCCGGCCGCGCAGCCAGCTTCGCCGGAGGCTTATGAAGAGCCCATGCCGGCGTGGCTGAAATCCAGTCCCACCGCTCGCGTGGAACCGGTGTTGCCGAGCGCAGCGCCGCAGGTCCCGCACAAGCCGGTGCTGCTGTTTGAAGCCTCGCGTCAGTTCGATGTCGTCGCCGAGCCGGTGCCCGCGCAGCCTGAGCCCGCAGCCGCCGATGAAGCCAGTTGGCTGGCAGGCGACGTGGCAGCGATCGCGCCGTTGAATCCGGCACCTGCCGGTCGTGAGCGCCTGGAACTTGCCATCGCCTATCTGGATCTGGGGGATGCCGAAACCGCCCGGACGCTGCTCACGGAAGTGGCGACCAGTACTGACCCGCAGGCGCGCAACGAAGCGCTGGAACTGCTGGCCCGCATGGTTTGACGGAGACTCCAGATGAAGCGCGAACGCCGGATTGACTATGTGGAATTTGCGTCGCGCGACCCGGCGGCCAGCCGCGGCTTTTTCGAGCAGGTGTTTGGCTGGAAGTTCGAAGACTACGGGCCCGATTACACCGCCTTTGATGATGGCGAGCTGCAGGGTGGCTTCTTCCGCGGCACGCCGTTGACCGCCAGCGCGGGCGCTCCATTGGTGGTGCTGTACGCTGCCCAGCTCGGCCCGATGCTGGCGGCGGTGACTGCGCAGGGGGGCGACGTGGTCAAGCCCATCTTCTCGTTCCCGGGCGGTCGCCGGTTCCAGTTCACCGAGCCGGGCGGCAACGAGCTTGCGGTGTGGTCCGAGCGCGACAGCGACTGAGTCGCGCCTGGATCGCGCGGCTCCAACAGGATTATCAGAGGTTCAATGATGCGCTATGCGCTGGGCGTGGAGTACGACGGCAGCGAGTTCAAGGGCTGGCAACAGCTCGGTGAGAGCGGCTGTGCAAGTGTGCAGGCTACCTTGCAGGAGGCCTTGTCCTCGGTCGCCAATGCACCGATCAGTGTGGTCTGCGCCGGGCGTACCGACGCTGGCGTGCACGGTGAATGCCAGGTGGTGCATTTCGACAGCGACGTCGAGCGCGCCCCGCGTGGCTGGGTGCTGGGTACCACCACCCGACTGCCACCGTCGGTGTGCGTACGCTGGTGTGTGCCGGTGGTGGATGATTTCCATGCGCGCTTCTCGGCCAAGGCGCGGCGTTACCGCTATCGCATCCTCAACCGACAGGTGCGGCCGGCCCTGTACCGGCAGATCCTGAGCTGGGATCGACGCCCGCTAGACGCTGATGCCATGCATCGCGCGGCGCAGGCCCTGCTCGGCGAAAACGATTTTGGCGCGTTCCGCAGTGCCCAGTGCCAGGCCCTGCATGCACGTCGCGAATTGCAGTCGATAGCCGTGCACCGCCAGGGTGAAGTGGTGGAGGTCGAAATCCAGGCCAATGCCTTCCTGCACCACATGGTGCGCAACATCGTTGGCTCGCTGCTGATGGTAGGGTCGGGCGAAAAGCCGGAAAAATGGATCGGTGAGTTGCTGGCAGGGCGCGATCGCAACCTGGCCGGTCCAACCGCGCCGCCGCAAGGCCTGGTATTCGTCGGGCCGCTGTATCCTGAGCACTGGAAACTGCCGGACGAGGTGACCCTGTGAGCCGTACGCTGTTTCGCACCCGCATCAAATTCTGCGGCATGACCCGCGCTGGGGACATCCGCCTGGCCAGTGAACTGGGCGTGGACGCCATCGGTTTCATTTTCGCCAAGGGCAGCGCACGCCGGGTTGCACCCTCGGAGGCGCGCGCTATGCGCCAGGCAATTGCGCCGATGGTGGAAGTGGTCGCCCTGTTCCAGCACAACAACCGCGAGGAGATCCGCGAGGTGCTGCGTGCGGTGCGGCCGACCCTGCTGCAGTTCCATGGCGACGAAGACGATGCCTTCTGCCGCAGTTTCAACATGCCTTACCTGAAGGCGATCGCCATGGGGGGGCGCAGCGAGGTCACCGCGCGTGGCCTGCACCAGATGTACCCGCATGCAGCGGGTTTTCTGTTTGACAGCCATGTGGCGGGTGGCAGCGGTGGCACCGGGGTGGCATTCGACTGGTCGCAGATTCCACCGGGTGTGCATCGGCCGTACCTGCTGGCCGGGGGCATACGCCCGGAAAACGTGCATGACGCCATTCTCGCCACCCAGCCCTGGGGTGTGGATGTGTCCAGCGGCATCGAGGTGTCGCCGGGGATCAAGGACGGCTACAGGATGCGGCAGTTCGTCGAGGAAGTGCGCCGTGCCGACCTGCATGTCGAGCAGGACTGAAGATATCTGCTGAATACGCAGGCGTGTTTCACGCGGCAGTACCGCGATATGTCGCACTCTTTGGGACACGGCTGCGGGCCATGTTCGCGCTGATTCCCTTATGATGGCGATCTCGGCGACAAGCACGGATGCCTGCGGGGAGGGGCGGTAGCTGTTGCGGCTTCGATGCCGGGACAGGTCTCGCAAGGCAGCTGGGCGCCACAAGGAAAGTGTGCATGGTGGAGTTTCTGGAAGTAGCGCTGTCTTACCCGACGTTGCCGTACAGCGTCGTGTTGTCGTTTGCGGTCATCTACTGGCTGCTGGCAGCGACCGGTATCGTCGATGACGGCGGAATCGGCAGCGGTGACGGTGCCGACTTTCATTCCCATGGCGGCGAACATGGCGCGACCGGCATTGCCGCGATGTTCGCGCGGCTCGGCCTCGGTGGTGCACCGACCATGCTGGTGGTGTTGCTGCTGGCCTTTTTCGGCTGGACCATCACCTATCTGGTTCAACTCTTCTTCCTGCAGTCATTGCCGGCGCCGTTGCGCTGGGGCATCGGCACGGTGGTGGCCATTGCTGCGCTGGTTCCCGGTGCGGTGGTATCGGCCTGGGTGCTGCGGCCAATACGCCGACTGTTGCTCAAGCTTCGCCCGGTTGCCCAGGAGTCCATCCTCGGCCGGCTTGCCCAGGTGACCTCACCGGAAGTCACCGCCACGCAGGGCTATGCCAGCATGGACGACGGCGGCGCCGGTCTGATCCTGCATGTGCGTGTACGCGATGGCGGCCGTTTGCCGCGTGGCCAACGTGTAAGGCTGGTGGAATACCTGCCCGACAAGAATCACTACCTGGTGGTCGCCGATACCGACCTGCCAGGCTTGGACGTTTTCCCTTCTGATGTATCAGGCGACAAGGAGATCCACTGATGAGTACTGCTGCGCTGGCCCCTTTCATTATCGGGGTTGCTGCCCTGCTGGTGTTTTTCCTTGGTTTGGCGGGCTTGTTCAAAGCCTTCTACAAGAAGGTTGACCAGGGCACCGCGCTGATCGTCAACGACATGAGCTCGCAGCCGAAGGTGCACTTCACCGGCGCCTTGATCATTCCGGTGCTGTACCGCGCCGAGCACATGAAGATCAGCCTGATCACCCTGCAGGTTGATCGTCGTGGCAAGGAAGGCCTGATCTGCCGCGACAACATGCGTGCCGACATCACCGTGGCGTTCTATCTGCGCGTCAATGAAACCCAGGCCGACGTGCTGCGCGTCGCCAAGGCCATCGGCGCTGACCGCGCCTCGGACAAGAACGCGGTCGACGACTTGTTCAACGCCAAGTTCTCCGAAGCCCTGAAGACCGTGGGCAAGAAGTTCGACTTCACCCAGCTGTTCGAGAAGCGTCAGGAGTTCCGCGACGAGATCATTGCGGTGATCGGCAATGACTTGAACGGTTACGCGCTGGAAGACGTGGCCATCGACTACCTGGAGCAGACGCCCAAGTCGCTGCTCGACCCGAGCAACATCCTCGACGCCGAAGGCATTCGCAAGATCACTGAACTGACGGCTGCGCAGAACGTGATCACCAACGAACTGGCGCAGAACGAGCGCCTGGCGATCACCAAGAAGAATGTAGAGGCCAAGGAAGCCACGCTGGCCCTCGAACGCCAGCAGGCCGAGGCCGAGGCACGCCAGCGCCGCGAGGTGGAAACCATCCGCGCCCGCGAGGAAGCCGAGACCCTGAAGGTGCAGGAAGAACAGCGCCAGCTGTCCGAGAATGCGCGTATCGAAGCGCAGCAGCTGATCGACATCCGCGACCAGAACCGCCTGCGCGAAGTGGAAGTGGCTGAGCAGAACCGCCAGCGCGCCGTCGCCATCGAAGTCGAGCGCGTCGCACGTGCCCGCCAGCTGGAGCAGGTCACCACCGATCGCGAAGTGCAGCTGCAAGGCGTGGAGCGCGACAAGGTGGTCGAGCAAGGCAAGATGGACGTGGCCAACATCACCCGTGAACGCATCTCCATCGACAAGACCGTGGCGCAGGAAGAAGAGCGCATCAAGGAAGTACGCCAGGTATCCGAGGCGGATCGCCTGAAGCAGGTCGCCATCCTCGAAGCCGAGGCGCAGGCGCAGGAAGCCATGCTCAAGCAGGTCAAGGAAGCCGAGGCCAGCGAAGCCGCGGCCAAGCACCGCGCGGTGGAGATCACCACGCTGGCACAGGCCGAGTTCGATGCCGCCGGCAAGCAGGCCGAAGCCAAGAAGGCACTGGCCGATGGCGTGCGCGCCGAGCGTGCCGCACCGGGTCTGGCCGATGCCCAGGTCAAGGAAGCCAGCGCGCTGGCCATCGAGAAGGTCGGTATTGCCGAAGCTCGCGTGGTCGATGCGATGGCCGATGCCAACCTGAAGCAGGGTACGGCCGAAGCCAAGGTGCTGGCCGAGCAACTGGCCGCGCGTGCGCAGGGCGAAGAGCAGATGGGCCGTGCCAAGGCAACGGCAACCGAAACGCTGGGCGTGGCCGAAGCCACGGTCATCGAGAAGAAGCTGTTCGCCGAAGCCGACGGTTTGACCCGCAAGTTCCAGGCCATCGATTCGCTGGGCGATACCGCGCGCGGCCACGAAGAGTTCCGCATGACCCTGGAGACCGGCCTGCGCCAGGCCTTGGCGGCGATCGATGCCGGCAAGGAAGTGACCAAGGAAAATGCCGAGGTCATCGCCAGCGCGCTGCGCAACGCCAAGATCGACATGGTCGGCGGCGACGGTGGCATGTTCGAGAACCTGGTCAAGGCGGTGTCGCTGGGCAAGTCGATTGAAGGCCTGACCGACAAGAGCCCGATCGTGCAGGACCTGATGCAGCGCTACCTGGGTGTGGACATGTCCGCGCGCGGCTTGCCGGCGCGCCGTATCGGCGATACGTCTGCAGCGAATTCGGACGCAGGCTGAGTGAAGCCATGCCCCGCGCGGTTGTACCGCGTGGGGCGTTGATGCGCCGCCTGGCTGAAGCTGGTGGCACACGAGGATGAGGGCGTCAGGGATTCCGTCCCGAGGGCGGAATCTGCCGATGTCAGAGCAGGGAACAATCGATGGCCGATACAAATCTGGACGCCGCCAACACGTCGGAAGGCGGCTCCATCGCCGACCAGGCGGTGGCGCAGGGCGGTGCCTATGAGGTGCTGCGCAAACGCCTGAGCGATCAGGGCGCACGTCTGCGGCAGGTGGTGGACGCGCTGAACCAGCGCCGGCTGCAGGAGTTCGGCGACAGCCGGATGGAAGTAATCGGACGTTTCCGCATCCGCAGCGAGAACAACTGCGTTGGCCGCGATGTGGTGCAGGTCGGCGATGACCTGCTGCTGTTCGGCTACAACGTCTTCATCGGCTTGAAGACCCAGACCCGCATCGAGGATGTGTTCGGGCTCTACCGTCTGGTCGATGGCGCCGAAGGCTACGACGTCACCCCGGTTGACCTGAAGAGCAGTTTCCTGGCGCAGGCCGGTTTCGTCCATGACTTCGGCGAGCTCTACGCGTACTACAAGAATGCGCGCCTGTTGCAGCTGATCGTGCGCGACGGCAAGTTGCTGGCCGCGTTCCAGATCGGCGAGCGCAGCACCGACGTGCGTGTATTCCGCTGGGCGATGGCGCCCAGTGGCGAGCTGACCTATATCGATGCACGTGGCGAGCGCGATATCGCACTGCCGCCGCCCTTCGATTTCGAGTGGGTGCGTGCTGGCCGTGACATGTTGATCACCGGCCGCTTTCCGCACCTGAACATCCTCGACACCATCTTCGTCGAGACCACCGGTGGTGACCTGACCATCAAGGTCGAGAATAATACCGAGACAGGGCAGGGCGTTTACAGCGAGCCGGTCGAGGACAGCACCCAGTCGGTGGACGACGCGACCATTGATTTCGCCAGGGTCGGTTCGCTGATCCTGCTGAAGATCCAGCCCTACCGCGAAGATAGCTGGCGTGGCCTGATCTACAACACGCTGACCGGTAAGGTGGTGCGTAACGACGCCATTGTCCAGGCCTGCGTGCAGCTGCCCGATGACCATGGCGTCATCTTTCCCGGTGGCTATTACCTGCAAAGCGGCGAGCACAAGGCGTTCGACGCCTCGATGCAGGGCATGCGTTACAAGCGCTCGATCCGTTCGCCCAACGGCGAGGACATGCTGTACATCTTCTACGAGCGCGAAGCCGGCAAGTCGGCGCTGTTCGTCTACAACAGTATCCAGCGCATATTGCAGAATCCGGTGTTCGGCTTGGGCTACGCCTTCATGCGTGATGGTCGCATGGTCCTGTTCAATGCCGAGAATGACGAGCCTACCCGCGTCCATCCGATGCAGGTATGGCAGACCCCGTTCAGCAGTGATGAGTTTGCTGCGCACACGCCGACCGGTACCAGTTTCATGGCCCGCATCGGCAATGCCGAGCTGGTGCGTGGCATCTCGAATCTGCTCGATCTCGGTCGCGAGATCGACAGCCGCGAGGTGTCGTTGCCGCGCTACGAGCTGCTGACCCATAACGCGCGCCGTCTGTTCGACGCCCACCATTGGCTGGACGATGCCAACTGTGACGGTGCCGCGACGCTGCTGCGCGAGATCAGCGCCACCGGCGAATCGATGCTCGACGAGTATGAGAAGGTCGAGAGCATCCGCAAGCAGTCGGCGCAGGCGATGGCTGAGGTCACCACCGCGCACAAGACGCTGCTTGGGCGGTTGCAGCCGCAGAACTGGACGAAGATCGGCGAGTTCGTCGAATCGCTGGGCGAGATCGGCAAGCTGCGTGGCCGCCTGCTGACCGTGCGTGACTTCCGTTATGTGGACGTTGCCGCCATCGACGCAATGAATGCGTCGCTGCAGGAGGCGCATGACCGGGTGGGTGCAGCGGCGGGTGAATTCCTCGGCAGCGACAAGGCACTGCAGCCGTTTGCCGATCGACTGCAGGAGCTGGACGCGGCCGCACAGGTGGCACAGACCGCCAAGCAGCTGTCCGAGCAGATCGCGCAGATGCAGGGGATGTCGGGCGATCTGGATATGTTGTCCGAGCTGATGGCCAGCCTGAAGGTGGACGATGCCGCGCAGCGCACGCGCGTTGTCGAAGCCATTTCTGCCATCTACGCCAAACTCAACCAGGCGCGCGCACGTGCGGACCAGCGCCGTCGTTCGCTGGGCTCGGCCGAAGCCGTGGCCCAGTTCGGCGCGCAGTTCTCATTGTTCAGCCAGGCCATCACCAGTGCTCTGGGACTGGCTACCGATCCCGAACGTGCCGATGAGCAGTTGTCGCGCCTGATGGTGCAGTTGGAGGAGCTGGAGAGCCAGTTCGGCGAGCACGAACAGTTCCTCGGTGACATCCTCAACAAGCGCGAGGAGCTGCTCGATACCTTCGAGTCGCACAAGCAGACGCTGCTGGATGCGCGCCAACGCAAGGCGCAGTCGGTACTGGACGCGGCCAACCGCATCCTTGATGGCCTGGCCAAGCGCACCGAGCGCTTCACCACCGTTGATGAGCTGAACGCTTTCTTCGCCGGTGACCCGCTGATCCTGAAGCTGCGTGAGCTGGCCGATCGCCTGCGCGATTACAAGGACAGCGTCAAGGCCGACGACGTGGAGGCACGCCTCAAGGGTGTGCGCGACCAGGCGGTGCGGGCGCTGCGTGATCGCAGTGACCTGTTCGAAGGTGGTGGCAATGTCATCCGCCTGGGCCGGCACCGTTTCAGCGTCAACACCCAGCCGCTGGACCTGACCATCCTGCCACGCGGCGATGGTCTGGCCGTGCATCTGACCGGCACGGATTACTACGAATCCATCGTCGATCCAGAACTGGACGAACTGCGCGACTATTGGCCGGTGACGCTGGATTCGGAGTCACCCGTACTCTATCGCGGCGAGTATCTGGCGGGCCTGCTGCTGGATGCGGCCATCAACGGTCGCGATGGCCTCAGTATCGAGTTGTTGCTGCGCGATGCCGCACAGGCCGATGCATTGGCCAAGCGGGTACGTGATTTCGCTGCGCCGCGCTACCGCGAAGGCTACGAGAAAGGCATTCACGATCACGATGCAACGCTGATCCTGCAGGCGTCATTGCCGCTATACCAGGCGGCAGGTTCACTGGTGCATGCAGCGGGTCCACGCGCGCTTGCCTTGCTGTTCTGGGCGCGCGAGGGCAAGCGTGAAGAGATCAGTCAGTGGGTGGAGCGTGCCGCCGGCGCGTTCGCCATCGCCAAGTTGTTCAATGTGCGGGACGGACTTGAAGCCTTGCGTGCGGAGATCGCGCTGGCATTGCTGGCCTTCCAGGAAGAGCATGGCTTGCCGTTCGGCAGCGGCCTGCCCGCCTTGGCCGCCGAGTATCTGCTCGCCGAGCTCGGCAACGGCGAGCCGACCTTCTCCTTCAGCGGCTACGCACGGCAATTGCTCAATGGCCTGCGCGAGCAGCTGCAAGCGGCCGGTCAAGCCGATGCGTTTGATCGCAGCCTGCAACGGTTGAACACGCGCTTGGCCCTGCAATGGGCACAGGTGCTGCAGTGGTTGCAGGCAATGTGTGGCCAGCCGAAGTTTGCCGCCATGGTGGGCTATGTGCCCGAAGCCGCCGCAATGCTGCTGGGCGAACGTGCCTTGCGCAGCCAGGTGCGCGAGGTGACCTTGATTGCCGATGTCGGTGGCCTGCTCGGTGAGCATGCGCGCATCGCCCAAGGCCATCTGCAGTTGGCGGTGGATGACTTCCTGCAACGCTGGCAGTCGCATCGCCGCCAATTCCAGCCAGGATTCGAGCGTTACCAGGCCTTGCGTCATCGCATCAGTGCGCGCGAGCGCGATGCCCTGCGGCTGAGCGAATTCCAGGCGCGGCCGCTGAGCTCCTTCGTTCGCAACAAGCTGATCAATGACGTCTACCTGCCCATCATCGGCGACAACCTCGCCAAGCAGATGGGCACGGTGGGCGAGAACAAGCGCAGCGACCTGATGGGCCTGCTGATGATGATCAGCCCGCCGGGCTACGGCAAAACCACGCTGATGGAATACGTGGCCAACCGTCTGGGCCTGGTCTTCATGAAGATCAATGGTCCGGCGCTGGGTCACGAAGTGCGCTCGCTGGATCCGGAGCAGGCACCGGATGCCACCTCGCGGCAGGAGTTGCACAAGCTCAACCTGGCGCTGGAGATGGGCAACAACACCATGCTGTATGTCGACGACATCCAGCACACCCATCCCGAATTCCTGCAGAAGTTCATTTCCCTGTGTGACGGCACCCGTCGCATCGAGGGTGTGTGGAAGGGCCGCACCAAGACCTATGACCTGCGCGGCAAGAAATTCTGCGTGGTGATGGCCGGCAACCCGTATACCGAGTCCGGTGAAGTGTTCAAGGTGCCGGACATGCTGGCCAACCGTGCCGATATCTACAACCTCGGCGACGTACTCGGCGGTATGGAAGAGGCGTTCAAGCTCAGTTATATCGAGAACAGCCTGACCTCCAGCCAGGTGTTGGCGCCGATGGCGACCCGTGACCTGGCCGACCTGTACCTGCTGGTCGACAAGGCCTTGGGCAAAGAAGTTTCGACCAATGCGCTCAGTCACGCCTACAGTGGCGCGGAGATCAACGAGATCGTCGCCACCCTGCAGCGGCTGATGCAGGTACGCGAGGTGGTGTACCGGGTCAACCAGCAGTACATCGCCAGTGCCGCCCAGGCTGACAAGTACCGCGTGGAACCGCCGTTCCGCCTGCAGGGCAGCTATCGCAACATGAACAAGCTGTCGGAGAAGATCTCGCCTGTGATGAATGCTGCCGAGCTGCAGCAGTTGGTCACCGACCATTACCTCGGCGAATCGCAGCTGCTGACCAGTGGCTCCGAGGAAAACCTGCTCAAGCTGGGTGAACTGCGCGAGGTATTGGATGCGACCCAGCTGGCGCGCTGGGAGCAGATCAAGCGCGACTTCATGCGTGACAAGGCGATGGGCGGCGACGATGCCGACACCGGTGCGCGCGTGGTGGCGCAGTTGGCCGATATTGCCAGTGGCCTGCAGGGCCTGCGTGCTGATGAGCCCGCGCCGGTTGCTGCGGTCGCGCCGCAGGTCGAGGCACCGTGGGAGCAGATCGTGGCCTTGCTGCAGTCGGTTGCCGAGCGTCCCGCAGCGGTGGTCGCAGCACCGCTTGCGGCAGCGGCGCCGGTTGCGCCAGTGCAGGATCTGACCCCGTTGTTGCAGGTATTGGCGACAGCCCAGCAGCGCCAAGGCGAGGTTGGCGATGTCCTGGCCGGCCTGGCCACGCAGCTGCAGGAGTGGCTGTCCAAGGACGGCGGCGCGGGCAGCAAGCCAGCACCACGCGTGCGGCGCGCGCGCACGCCGGAAGAGAAGGCATTGGACGAAGCGCTGATGCGGCATTTCTACGGCGGCAATGTGGTGGTGCCGGGGCAGCAGGGCAGTCGTGGCAATGCAACGCCGGACGATGCCTGATGTGACGCCGCCAGTGTTGCCGCTGCCTCCGCAGCCAGCGCTGCAGCCCGATGACGCGCTGGCCGTGGCCAGCTACGGCGCGGAACTGCTGGACGCGATCGAGCAGATGCTGGGTACGCCGCAGACCGGCGTGGCGGCAGCGCGGCTGGTCGCGGAGATGGACAATATCCGCCAGGCGATGTCGGCAGCCGATGGTCGCCAGATCCGTCGTTCCGTTGGCTTGCTGGGCCGATTGCTGGGGCGTGATGTCGAGGCGCAGGCGCGGGCTGAGCAACTGGCGAGGCAGTTGGATGTCTGCTTGCTGCGCGCCGATGGCTGCGTACAGGAGTTGCTGCAGGAGCTGGAGCTAAATCTGCAGCAGGTCGCCCGGATGCAGGTGGCGGTGGCGGCTATCGAGGAGTGGGCAGCTGCCGGTGAGGCGATTCCAGCGCCGGTTGACACCCTGGCACAGGCCGCGCTGCAGCGTCGTCTGCAGCACCTGCGCGGGCTCGCCCAGCTGCGCTATACCGAGGCCGAGCAGCTGCGTTTGCTGTACGCCCAGGGGGTGGAGCTGATCGAACGCTACCAGCGTATCCGCGACGTATTGTTGCCGCTTTGGCGGCAGCAAAGCCTGGCTCTGCGCGCAGCCGACAGGCAGGCGCAACTGGAACAGGCTGCGCAGGCACAGGCCCGGATTCTGGACGAGGTGACGGCGATGCAGGCTAGACTGCGCTGAGAACCTTCCCGCACATGATTGCTTGCGCGCCGCGTGGCGCCACTTGCTCAAGGAGAACTGCTGATGACCCAGGATACATTGCCGCTGCCGGCCGGCCCCTCCGCCGATGTTGATGGCACCCTGCTGGTCGCCTTGGGCCTGAGCGAAGCGGACCGCCCGCAGATCGCGCAGATCGTGCGCACGCTGGACGACATCAGTCCGGGCAACCTGCATGTATTCGGCCGCGAGGCGGCGGGCAAGAGTGCGGCCTTCTCCAGTCAGTTGCTGGACCATGTGCGCAACCGCGACCTGGATGCCTCGGGCGAAAAGCTCGGTGAGGTGGTGCGCATTGCCCGCTCGCTGAAGCTGGACGGTTTGAACGAGCGTTCCAAGGTGCCGGTGATCGGTGGCCTGATCGACCGCATGCGTGCCTCCAAGGGCGAGCTGGTACAGAAGTTCAGTGACACCAACCAGCAGATCGAACAGTTGCTGCGTGATGTCGGCGCGCAACAGGCGCTGATGGGCCAGCGCGTCGGCGAGTTCGATCGCATGCACACCATCGTTCGCGACGAGCGGCAGAGCCTTGGCCTGCACATCGCTGCCGGCAAACAGCGGCTGGCCGAACTCAACAGCGAATTGCACGCGCTGGTTGGCCTGGAGGATCCGCAGTCGCGTATCCGTCGTGGCGAGATCGACAATGCGATCCGCCTGCTCGACAAACGCGTGGGTGATTTGACCGTCATGCAGCATGCGGCCGACCAGACGCTGCCGATGATCCGCCTGATCCAGGCCAATGCGATCCAGCTGATCGAGAAATTCAACGCCGTACGCGACATCACCATCCCGTCGTGGAAGCGCCAGTTCGCCATCCAGCTGTCGCTGGGCGAGCAGAAGAACGCGGTCGATCTGTCCAATGCCATCGACGATGCCACCAATGAGCTGATGCGCCGTAACGCCGATCTGATGCGGCAGACCTCGGTGGAAACGGCCAAGGCCAACCAGCGTGCGGTGATCGATGTGGCCACCTTGCGTCATGTCCACGAGCAGTTGATCGCGACCGTGGAAGAGGTGCGCAGCATCCACCGCGAAGGCATGCAGCAGCGGCAACAGGCGGAGGTCGAGTTGGCGCGCCTGCGCGAAGATGTGCAGCAGCGGCTGGCACAGCCGACGCAGGGCAGCTGAATTTAGGGGGGCGTTGTTTGTGGGAGCGGCGTAAGCCGCGAAACCGCTGATGCGTCAGACACCGCTGGCACCAGCGCAGTCACCCCCTCTCTTTGCCGAAGACAAGGCTTGTCTCCCTCCCTTTTGCGCAGCAAAGGGGAGGGTTTGGGAGGGGTAGGCTTTCAGGCCTTTCAAGCATTGCCAGCTTCACGGCTGACGCCGCTCCTACAAATGCCTAAAGCAGCTGCTTGCGCAGCCAATCCGCCAGTGCAGCCACACGCGGGTCCTGCTGCTCGCCGGTCGTGCACAAGGCCCAGCAGCCTTCCGTCTCAACAAAGCCCCACGGCGCGATCAAGCGGCCGTTGACCAGATCGTCGGCGACCAGGGGCTCCGGCGCAATCGCGATGCCCAATCCGGCGACTGCCGCTTCCAGCATGTAGTACAGGTGCTCCAGGCCGGTCCCATAAGTCAGCGCATCCGCATCAATGCCATTGCGTGCAGCCCAGGTTGGCCAGGCCTGGGGGCGCGAGCGCGTATGCAGCAGCGCATGCTCGCGCACGGCATCGACAGGCTGCCGGGCCAATACATGCGCGCCATGCATTGATGGGCTGAACACCGGGCCGATCCGCTCGGGTGCCAGCGTGTGTACCTGCCAGCCGTTGGGCCAGGGCGCCTGGCCGAGCATCAGCGCTGCATCCAGCCCATCCAGGCGCGGGGCGAAATCGCCATCCTGTGCCGCCAGGTGCAGGGTCAGGCCGGGCAGATCACGCTGCAGGTCCTGCAGGCGCGGGATCATCCAGCGGGCCAGCAGGCTGCCGGGGCAGCCCAGCACGAAGGCATCGGTGCGCTGCGGTCGGCGCAGCGAGGAAATGCAATCGCGCAGTTGCGAGAACGCGCCTGAGGTTGCTTCCAGCAAGCGATGGCCGGCGGCGCTGGGGCGGATGCCGCGGCCGTCGCGTTCAAACAGGGTCAGTCCCAGTTCTTCCTCCAGTGCCCGCAGTTGCCGGCTCACCGCGCCATGGGTGACATGCAGTTCGGCGGCAGCCTGGCTGACGCTGCGCAGCCGTGCCGCGGCCTCGAAGGCACGCAAGGCATTGAGCGAGGGCAGGGATTGACTGGTCTTCATGTGAGTTTTTCTAACATGAGGTGGCTGAATTATCCATTTTTATGTCATCGGCCCTGCGTTAGAGTGCTTGCCTGTTCCTTGTAGCCGTGACGCCATGACTGATCCGTCGATCTCCGATTTCCACGCCTTCCCTGATGCGCGTGGGCACTTTGGCCGTTTTGGTGGCAGCTTCGTCGCCGAAACCCTGGTTGGGCCGCTGCAGGAACTGGCAGCTGCCTATGACCAGGCCCGGGTCGATCCGTCCTTTATTGCCGCCTACGACAAGGATCTGAAGCACTACGTTGGCCGCCCCAGCCCGATCTACCACGCCGAGCGCCTGAGCAAGGACGTGGGCGGCGCGCAGATCCTGCTCAAGCGCGAAGACCTGAATCACACCGGCGCGCACAAGGTGAACAACACCATTGGCCAGGCCTTGCTGGCCGCGCGCATGGGCAAGACCCGCATCATCGCCGAGACCGGTGCTGGCCAGCACGGCGTGGCCTCGGCCACAGTTGCCGCGCGGCTGGGCCTGGAGTGCGTGGTGTACATGGGCGCCACCGATATCGAGCGGCAGAAGATAAATGTCTATCGGATGAAGTTGCTTGGCGCCACCGTGGTGCCGGTCAGCAGCGGCTCGGCCACGCTCAAGGACGCACTCAACGAGGCGATGCGCGACTGGGTCACCAATGTGCGCGACACCTTCTACATCATTGGCACCGTTGCCGGTCCCGACCCGTACCCGCGCATGGTGCGTGACTTCAACGCCATCGTTGGCCGCGAGGCGCGTGCGCAGATGCTGGAGGACTACGGCCGTCTGCCCGATGCGATCACCGCCTGCGTCGGTGGCGGCTCCAATGCGATCGGCCTGTTCCATGCCTTCCTCAACGACCGCGAGGTCAAGATCTACGGCGCCGAAGCTGCCGGCGATGGCATCCATACCGGTCGTCACGCCGCCTCGATCTCGGCCGGTCGCCCCGGCGTGCTGCACGGCAATCGCACTTATGTGTTGTGTGATGACGATGGCCAGATCACCGAAACCCATTCGATTTCCGCCGGGCTGGATTACCCCGGTGTCGGCCCCGAGCACTCCTTCCTGTCCGATACCGGTCGCGCCCAGTACGTGGGTATCACCGATGAGGAAGCGCTGGCTGCCTTCCATCGCTTGACCCGCATCGAGGGCATCTTGCCGGCACTGGAATCCAGTCATGCGGTCGCCCATGCGATCAAGCTGGCGCGTGAATTGCCCAAGGACGCGCTGGTGCTGTGCAATCTGTCCGGTCGTGGCGACAAGGACGTGCACACCATTGCCGCGCGCGAAGGTCTGGTGCTGTGATGGCGGGCCTCCCGTGCAATCCATTGTTGCGCACGCCGTTGCTGCTGGGTCTGGCCGCGGCCTTGGCAGCGTGTGCGCCGTCCTCCCCGGCGCCGGAACCGGCGGCACCTGCAGCGGCGACCGATCTGCCGACGGCGCCGGCGGCTGCACCGGCTCCGCCGGCCCCTGCGCCGAAGCCTGTCGCCAGCGTCCCGGTCGAGCTGGGCCAGGTGGGCGAGCTGCGCATCGGTGCGCCGTTTGGCAAGGCTCCTGGCGACAAGGCCTTCGTCTCGGCCGGCATGCGCGAAGCGATGGAAGGCGATTGCGAGTATTACGACAAGGGCTCGCTGCCTGAAGGCATGTCGATGATGGTGATTGCCGATCGCATCGCCCGTTTCGAGGTGGACGCTGTCGATGACCCCGGCGAGCGCGTGAGCGCACCGCCAGCCGGTGCAGTGGCGTTGCCATATGGCTTGTGGGTCGGCATGACCGTCAGTGAGGCCAAGCAGCGCTTGCCGGCCGGTGTGGTCACCAGTCCGCACGCTTACAACTCGCCGAACGGCGACTACCTGACCTGGACCGACAAGGACGCCAAGCTGGCCCTGCGCCTGGAAACACTCAATGGCCTGGTTACCTCCATCTACTGGGGCCGGCCCGATGCGGTTGAACTGATTGAAGGATGTGCCTGAGATGGCTGTTACCCGAATTGATGAATGCTTCGACCGCCTGCGTAGCTCCGGCCGCAAGGCACTGATTCCCTTTATTACCGCCGGCGATCCCTCGCTGGAGGCGACCGTGCCGGTGATGCATGCGCTGGTTGAGGCTGGTGCTGACGTAATCGAGCTTGGTGTGCCGTTCTCCGACCCGATGGCCGATGGCCCAACCATCCAGCGCAGTTCGGAACGCGCCTTGGAACGCGGGGCGGGGCGGCAATACGTGCTGGATACGGTGGCGCGTTTCCGCCAGACCGACACGACAACCCCGGTGGTGTTGATGGGTTATCTGAATCCGGTCGAGATCCGTGGCTATGCGCGTTATGCCGAGGAGGCAGTGGCCGCAGGCGTGGACGGCATTCTGCTGGTCGATCTGCCGCCGGAAGAGGCTGATGAGCCGCGCGCCGCGTTTGCGGCCGCCGGGCTGGCCTTGATTCTGCTGGCTTCGCCGACCAGCAGTGATGCGCGCCTGGACAGTCTGTGCCAGACGGCGCAGGGCTATCTGTATTACGTGAGCTTTGCCGGGGTGACCGGCGCGTCCGAACGCCTGGACAGTACGGCCGCCAGCGAGCGCCTGCGCCTGTTGCGTAGTCGTTCAAGTGCACCGGTGGTAGCCGGCTTCGGCATCAAGGACGCGGCCAGTGCGGCGGCGATGGCGGTGGATGCTGATGGCGTGGTGGTTGGCAGTGCGCTGGTCTCGGCAATGGCTGAGACGGCGGACCCGGAGGCTGCGGCTGCGACGTTCCTCAAGCCGCTACGCGAAGCCCTCGATCGCTGAGCCGCGTGACCGGTAGTGCCGAGCCATGCTCGGCAGGGGCTTTCCCGGTAAAGGTGCAATGTAGTGCCGAGCCATGCTCGGCAGGGGCTTTCCCGGTAAAGGTGCAATGTAGTGCCGAGCCATGCTCGGCAGGGGCTTTCCGGGTAAAGGTGCAATGTAGTGCCGAGCCATGCTCGGCAGGAGCTTTCCCGGTAATGCCCCTTGCCGAGCAT
>NZ_JBXFWM010000024.1:0-57976 GCF_056856655.1 Stenotrophomonas sp. STEN033 | reverse complement strand
TTACCCATCCGTGATTGGAAGGCAGCCCTGAACCGATTTACCATCCAGTTTGAGGGGCGGCTCCCTCAGCTGTAACCCGAATCCCGTTTACACAAAAATCTGCACACGCTCGCAACTGGCGGCAGCGAGCACGGGTACGTGCCGCTTCGGGCCGGCTTCAACTTCTGGCTGGAGACTACCTGGTCAAGGCCATGCGGTACGAGGAAGCGGGGGAGTAGGGCTTTACCTGCACCGCAGGAGAAGCAGGAATTGCTGCTTTGGCCGCCCCGAAGTGAGCCCCACTTCGGTAGATGCGGGAGAATCCCGCATGTAGCGCCGCCGGGGCGCCGCCGGAGCACCGCCAAATACGGGGTAATCCGGATTTCAGCACCAGCACCCGCCCGGCCATCTGCCGGGCCCATCTAGGGCCGTTTCAGACCAGATCCGTTGATACGTCTGCGTTTCACCGCTGGCCAGGCATGGGCCTGGCTGCCGCACCGAGCGGGTGGCCAGCACCACCAGCAGAATGGGAAAGGGCTCCGGGAGTACGCCCCGGTGGCCTGTTAGCGTCTTCTTCGCCAAGTCTGGCAAGAGGAGTTCGCTATGAAGAGAGTCATCGGTAGCATTGAAGTACCCATGCCTTGTGGTCTGGTCTACCACCAGCCGCTATACGAGGAAGTGCCTGACGCCGATCTCGCCCAACATCCGGAGGGTGATCCGCAGAATGGCGCCCCAGCGGGGCCAAATCGTGGACGGATCATAGGGCGCCCTGAAGGGATTCCCCGGCGCCAGGGATGATCCGTAGCCCTTGCGATGGGGTGGCGTTTCACTACCCAATACAGGGGGTGTCCCCAACTTTGGGATGACCCCCTGAAAACGGTGTCCCGCCGCGTGACACCGTTTTCCGGCGGAACCTGTGTCGCATGCCGTGACACAGGTTCCGCCACTACCCCGCAGATAGCGGGGTAGTGATTCCACGTTCGTCGCGCACCGGTGCAAACGACCCAGCCATCTCGCTTAAGTGGCATGGTTTGCCCGCTGCGCACCCTGTCACCTGTCGGGGCTTGGTTGCTGAGGCATACTGAGTAGGGTCCAGCTTGTTGGTGAAGACGCTGAACCTTAGTATCAGATCGCATCGCAGGGGCGGTCGCCAATGTGATCAGGGACGCAAAATTTCAATTCTTAAGGAATCAGGGGGACGCATGGCTGATTTTGTGTATGTGGATAACTCCAACCTCTATATAGAAGGTCGGAGAGTAAGTGCCGTTAACCAAGGGCTCGCCGATAACATATATGACGCCATGAATGCTGGCGTGCTGGATCATGGGTATACGATTAGTTTTGGCAAACTGCACGAGTTCTTGTGCGGTGCCGATAAGCGCACGATCAAGAGGGCGGCGCTATTTGGCTCCCGTCCACCGCCGAATGACAGTATTTGGGATTTTGCGAAGAGGGCGGGTTTCGAACTCCACCTGGAGGATCGCAACGTTAGGAACAAGGAAAAGAAGATTGATACCGGGATAGCCACCCTGCTCACGAAAGATGCATACAAGTCAGGAGACCCCCATGAGGATGTCTTCGTCCTGGTTGCCGGAGACGCCGACTACGTGCCGACGATCAATGAATTGAGAAAAGATGGTTACTTCGTTGAAGTGGTGTTCTGGGACCATGCCTCCAAGGAACTGAGGGACGCTGCTTCTCGTTTCGTTGGTCTGAACAAGCATCTTGAGTTGCTACGCCTCGGAGTTACTGACGGCAGGCTGGCCACAAGCGCATAAGGGCCGGGCTCTACTTCCGCCGCGACCTATAGGCCATTTTGGGCAGCAGGGGTGAATGATTCGTTCACCCCTATTGGGGGGTGCATCCAGTTTTGGATAAACCCCAGTCATGCCCCCTTATGTGTGACAGCTGGCGACTAAGCTGCTGATCCGAAAGCACTGCTGAAAATTCAGCGGACCGAAGATCAGCCAAGCCGACGAATTTCGTTGGGTTGGTCCTGGCTGAGGCGCAAGTGTTTCGAAAGTGGCTGGCGGCGATTTGGCCTGCAGGGCGCGCAGGTCACCCGCAAAACTGCAGGGCATGCAGGTGCTGCAGGTCGATCAGCGCCCGCAGAATTTGGCCCAGGCCTCCATCATCTCCCGCCGGCGCTCCAGCATCGTCCCGCGCTTGTAGGCGGCCTTGGACTTGTCCTTGATCGTGTGCGCCAGCGCCGCCTCGGACAGGTCGTCCGGGTACTCCCCCACTTCGTCGGCCCATGTCTTGAACGTGGTGCGGAAGCCGTGGACCGTGACTTGCCCGTAGCCCATCCGGTTCAGCAGGGCCAGCATTGCGTTTTCGGATAGGGCCTCTCCGGTGACATCGTTGGGGAACAGAAGCTCACGATCGCCGCGCTGCCTGGCCAGCTCCTGCGCGGCCAGGGGCAGGGGCACGACGTGTTCCTTCTTCGCCTTCATTCGGTCGCCGGGCACGGTCCAGTTGAGGCACTTCGCATCCAGCTCTGTCGGCACCGCGCCGGTGGTCATCCCAGTGCGAGCAGCTGTGAGGATGGTGAACTCCAAGGCTCGCGCCGACTCGCCGACCCGCTTGCCCAGCTCCTTCATGAACTTCGCCATCTCGCTGTAGGGCAGGGACGGGAAAAGCCACTGCGCTTTCTTCGCTACTTCCTGATGGCCAACTATGTCATCAAGAACGAGCGCGGCGACGCGGTGGTGCGCGAGGATGAAATCTATGACTGGTTCATCGCCAAAGAGAACGCGACGCTGTGCGATTACGCAGGCAAGCCATTTGAGTTCGGGGCGTGTCCGAGCTGCGGCGGCTACGGCAACTGGAGGAAGAGAACCGCAAGCTCAAGCAGCTGGTCGCAGATCTGAGCCTGGACAAAGTGATGCTTCAGGACGTCATTCAAAAAAAGCTCTGAGGCCGGTGCAGCGACATACGCTCATCGGCTTTCTGCAGCGTGCTTACGGAATCAGCCAGCGGCGGGCATGCGGCGTGATGCGCCAAGCCCGTTCCGGGCTGGCGTACAAACCGGTGCGCAAGATCCTGGATGCGCCATTGACGCGGCGCATCGAGGAGATAGCCCAGACGCGGGTGCGTTACGGCTACCAGCGCATCCACATCCTGCTGCGTCGTGAAGGCTGGCCAATCAATCGCAAACGCGTGCATCGGCTGTACAAGCTGGCAGGGCTGAATCTGCGCTCAAAGCGACCGCGGCGGCGCAGGGCGGCTGCGGACCGCTTAGATCGGCCACTACTCACCGCACCCAACCAGAGTTGGAGCATGGATTTCGTTAGCGATGCGCTCTTCGATGGACGCCGTTTCCGATCGCTAACCGTGGTCGACAACTTCAGCCGCGAGTGTCTGGCCATTGTCGTGGGGCAGAGCCTGCGTGGCGAAGATGTTGTCGAAACGCTGGAATACCTGCGACAGGAACGCGGTTCGCCGCGCCGGGTTCAGGCAGATAACGGGCCTGAATTCATCAGTATCGTGCTGGACAAATGGGCTTACGATCACGGTGTTACGATCGATTTTTCGCGCCCGGGTAGGCCGACCGATAACGCGTTCGTCGAATCTTTCAATGGTTCATTCCGGGACGAATGTCTGAACGTGCACTGGTTCCTGTCCCTTGACGACGCCCGCCAGAAGATCGAAAACTGGAGAACCGACTACAATCATTTTCGTCCGCATTCGTCCTTGGGAAATGCCGCGCCAGCGCAGTTCGCCGAGGCATTTCGGACAGCCCCAAACACGCCGATTTTTCTACCTTAGATCGGCTCAATATCTGGGAGGCCGTCACGAACCGGAAACCTCTAATTTAGCCTGGCACTGAATTACGGGGAGTCGACAAAGCAAGGACAGTACATTTTAGTCATGAAAGAATTAGTCGATGGTGTTTCGGATTTGGGGTTGCGGGCAAACCGGCTTTGCGCTGAGTTGCTCGTCGGTTGCGTCATTATCGTAATGAGTAAATGCCAGGCGCAGCTCGTTATCTATTCCATAGTCGATAAACTGGTATTTGCCGCCCCATGGGCCATCTCTCCAATCGTCTCCATTGCTTCTAGCTGCGGGCAAAAAAGGGTACTCCTTACGCAGCGACAACGTCGTAGCATCAACAGATTGTCGGTTCGGGAGGCGATACTGTCGAATCAGCTCAACCACACGTGGAACCCCTTCCCTATCAGGGCGAAATGACACCCAGGTGTTATAACCATTTGTGCTAGTAAAACTCGCTCGGAAGAAAATGTTTCGGCAGAACACAATTCCAGGGTTGGATAGAATTTGGATGAAAGGGGCGTCTACCCGAACCATCGCGCCCTCTGGTTCAATAATTTCTCCGTCGAAATTCCTAAAAGATGGATGTTTTTTATAAAAATCGCTGGTGAGTATGAGGCTTCTCGATGTGCGATTTGATAGGTAGATGTTAGCTCCGCTGTTCTCTGGCAGTCCGATGATGCGATCTTGGATTCTGTAAAGCTCCGAGAAAGGGCTATTCCCTAGGTTGATCTTAGTTAGTGGAAGGTTCCAATTCACAGAGTGAGTGTGAACGGTGATGCTGTCTCCAAGGCAGATGCCAGATAGGCATGGGGCCGACGTGCGCGTTGGAATGAACTTCCTGCCATCTTCGAAGCCGTTCGCGGAGCTGGCTGCTAGCTCGTTGTTGCGTGGAACGACGAAAAACTGGTGTTGGCCAAGGGCATCGGGAAGGGTTGCCACAACTCCCCTGATGACTTCTTCGCCGTTGGAGGTTTTGTTGTGGATCAGCTCGATCGTTGACTGACCTTCGTTGCAGATACCAAAGTCATGCGATGGCAAGGCCCTGATTGAATCTCCGCGTCCTGATTGCGTCAGCAGCAAAATCTGGAATCTCGCTGTACAGTTCTTGGAGTCGGATCTTAGCAGGAGTGCAACGTTACCTTCGCTCTCTGCTTGTGCGGCAACAGTACTACTAGGAGGCGAGCTGTCCGAGGTTGGCCGGTTCGAGAATTCACGTAGTCCATCTGCCGTTCTTAGCCTAAGCTTTGGAGGGCTTTGGTCAACAAAGCTTTTTGTTCCCCAGATGACATCGCCAAATTTTGTGCGAGCTAGAACTCGCTCGCTGGCATAGGTGGAACTGACTTGAAAAAGTGAAAAAAATGCGATTAATCCTGCATTAATGGCAGGAGAAAAGATGGTGGCTTTACCACGACAACTCGCGCGTTCCAACGAAGCTTCTCCAGTTATCTTCCTTGAATAGAACTAAACTGCCATAGTCAGCCTATGAATTCAATTCGTGTCTTTTCTTTGAGCGATAGAGGGAGAAGGGGCGATTCAGGCTGGGCAGGTGTGATCCCGCCGAGTGCTCTTTTGGGCCTTTCTTCGTTGTAGTCACGTCGCCAGCTTTCGATGCTGGTACGGGCATGGAGCAATGTTGGGAACCAGTGTTCGTTGAGGCATTCATCGCGTAGCCGGCCGTTGAACGACTCAACATAAGCGTTCTGATTCGGTTTTCCTGGCTCGATCAAGCGCAGGGCGATTTCCTTGTCGTGAGCCCAGGCCACCATGGCTTTTCCGCAGAATTCCTTTCCATAGTACATCTGGAGGCATGAGTTCTTTGGGCTCTGTCGCGATCCCTGTGGAACTGACCTGATCATGCCGCCGCCGGCGCCAACCATGGATTGCGCGGCAAGTGCTTGAGCTTGGCGCACAACAGGTAGGCGATCGCGATCAGGTTCTCGTGGGTGGCATAGCCCTTCGCCCGCGCCTTGGCCGCCTGGATCTGGGCGTTCATCGTCTCCACGCTGGCGTTGGTGAGGCCACTCCGGAAGTGCTCGATGATCCCGGCCTTGTGCTCGCGCAGGGTCGCGCCAAGACGCTTGAACGGCGGCAGGCGGCTGCGGCGTGCCCAGCTGATCCAACGGTCCAGCTGGTGGTCGGCTTCTTCCGGCGACAGCCCCGCTGCGTACAGGCGTCGCAGTGCCTGTTTCAAGTGCCAGGCGCGCGCCGTCTTCAGGCCGCTGCGCTGCAGCCAGTGCATGGTGCACAGTTGCTTGTAGCTCCAGCGCTCGGAGTCCTTGAGCAGCGCCCAGCGGCTGCCCTTGAGGTCAGGCTCGGCCTTTACCTCCGCCCGCCGCACCTGGTCCAGCGCCCGGCCCGCCAGCGCCACCACGTGGAAGGGATCGAACGTCACTCGCGCCTGCGGGCAGTGCCGGGCGGCGCCAGCCTGGAACGCCCTGGACATGTCCATGCTCAGGTCGCTGATCGCTCCGGCATCACCGCCATGGGCCTGCAGGTCGGCGATGAACTCGCTGAAGGTCGCCGCGTTGCGGCCGGGCGTGGCAAACAGCAATCGGGCCGCAACGGCATCGTGGAACAAGGTGATATAGCGCTGGCCGCGCCGGCTGCTGGTCTCGTCCACGCCCACCCGCTTGACCGTGCTGTAGTCCTCCCGCGCACGCGCCTGGTCGATGTGATGCCGCAACAGCCGCCAGACCCGATCGTCCGACACCCCCACCAGTCGGGCCACGTGCGCCACCGGCATCGCTTGGCACAGCGCGATCACGAATGCTTCGATCACCAACGAGAAGCCGGACCCGGGCCGCGCCCATGGCGGCTGGACCTGACCGGTCTTGCCACATGCCGCACAGGCCACCCGGGGCAGAGGGGCATGGATGAACACCCGGAACTGGAAGAAGTGCAGGTGTTGCCAGCGTCGCTTGATCCGGTCGTGGATCGGCTGGTCGGCTGCACCGCACGCCGGACACGCCAGCCGCTTGGCCTGGCACTCCACCGCAAAGTGGATGGCACCCTCAGACTGCCGGAAATCCACCGAAACCACCGCCCATGGCGGACTCAGACCCAATGCTTGTGTGAAGAGAGCTTCCATCCGGGAAGCGTGCCGCCCACGTCGGGCTCAGGCAAGAGCGATTCCACACGGAACGCGACTGATCCGTTCTTTGCAGGCAGCCATCGTCTCCGAGCGCATCCTGCGGGTTCTCACACGCCACAGGAGTTCGTTGACGATGGCTACCTGCGGCGCTACCGCGCGGGCTACCTATGGCGGTCTGGGCATGGCGCCCGTAAAGCAGCACGCCGACTTGGTGCTGCAAGCGCTGATTGCTGCGATGTGAGGTTATACGCGGGCTTGTTACTGCCTTGGAAACGGGCGGGCCCGCGTCGGTGTATTTATAATTTGTTCAGCGTTATTGCTCTGGCTGAATGTAGTCAGCCCACGCCTGCATCATTGGTCGGCGCTGATCCAGCAAGTCGGTTCGATGATATGCCGCCTCAACCTGATTTTTAACCGTGTGAGCTAGAGCGCGCTCAGCCAAGTCCCTGGCATATCCTTTTTCGCTGCACCAGTCGCGAAAGCTAGAGCGAAATCCATGTGCTGTGGCTACTCGGCCCTCTGAATCGCTGGGAGCCGAGAGCCTACGTAATAGGGCAGTCAGCGTCATATCTGACAGTACCTTTCGGGCTTGAATGGATGGGAATACGAGTTCTTCGTCATGGCCGACTTGCTGTTGGAGCAAGGCCACTGCCTGCTTGGAAAGTGGGACCCTGTGAACTTGTCTAGCTTTCATTCGGTCTGCTGGAACTATCCATAGCCCGTTACGTAGATTCACCTCACTCCAAGTCATGGCTCGGACCTCGCCGGAGCGGGCGCCCGTCAGGATCAGAAAAAGCAATGCGCGCCGGGTCACGTCGAATTCACCTGCGGTTGCCAACTCCGCTCCGACAAATATGGGGACGTGCTGCCAAGGCATTGCGGGCTGGTGTTCTTGGCGGATCGTCTTGCTGGGTTGCTGAGGGAGCAAGTGGTTGACCACATCCACGGGGTTGGCTTGGTTGAATCCGTGCGCCCAGCCCCAAGCCAATACGGCATGAATACGCTGTTTAACGCGTGAGGCAGTTTCAGCCTTTTCAAGCCAGATGGGGCGAAGAACTTCGGCGATGTGCCGAGGCTGTAGCTGGTCGATCGGCAGATTCCCAATTTTCGGGAAGACATACTCGACCAGTGTGTTGATCCACTGCTGGGCATGTTTGTCATTCCTCCAACCAGGCCTCATCTCGGTGTGGACCTGTGTCGCAGCCTCCTGAAAGGTCGGTATCTGGAGCTTGGTGGCTTCCAGGGCTTTCACTGTTAAGGGGTCCTGTCCCGTCGCGATCAGGTCTCGCATCTCTCGAGCCAGCTTCCCGGCTGCGGCAATAGTGACCTGTGGATAGCCGCCTAACCCAGCGTTCCTGCGTTTCCCCGTCGAGGGGCTGACGTATCGAAATACCCATTTTCCTTGGCCCTTCACGGTCGATGAGGGGAGGAGGCTCAGGCCTGTGACGGCTCCATGAGGTACTGCGCGACTTCCAGGAAGGATGCTTCGAGCTTTGACATCGGTGAGAAGTGGCATGGATTTTCAGTTGCTTCCGGTATGCCATCCAGTATGCCATTTGGAGAGGGCTGGTGATGGATGCTCTTGGACATGCATGGATTTGAAAGTGTCGTAAGGTGTTGAAAATAAATGATTAAATTTTCAATCTTTGGGTTGTTGTGGACCGGGCTGGACGTATACTAGGCAGACCCCCTCTCCGCCAGATACTGAAAAAAGCCACCTTCGGGTGGCTTTTTTCTTTGTGTGCAGCCTGTGCCCTGGGGCTGCGGCGGAATACCCGGCAGCAGCGACTACACTGTGCGCCTGATCCAACCGGTAAACCCCATGTCAGAAATCCTCGTCCCCGTGTCCTTCGGTGAGCTGTTGGACAAGATCTCCATCCTGCAGATCAAGTCCGAGCGCATGAGCGATGCGGCAAAGCTGGCCAATGTGCGCAATGAGTTGAACGCGCTGGACAGCACCTGGGCCGCGCACCCGGCTGCCGCGCAGGACATCGCAGCGCTGCGTACCGAGCTGAAGGCGGTCAATGAGCGCCTGTGGGATATCGAAGACGACATCCGCCTGAAAGAGAAGGCGCAGGCCTTCGACGATGCGTTCGTACAGCTGGCGCGCAGCGTCTACATCCAGAACGATGAGCGCGCGCGCATCAAGAAGGCCATCAACCTGGCGCTGGGTTCCAGCTACGTGGAAGAGAAGTCCTATCAGGACTACCGCGCCGTCTGACAGCCGCAGCGCTGCCGCTTTGCTCCCTCCCTTGCGCAGCAGGGGAGGGTTGGGGAGGGGTTGGCTTTAGGGGCCTTTCATGGGTCCCGAGCTTCGCGGCTTATGCGGCTCCCACATTGCAGGCAGCGCCGCAGCCTCTCAGTTCGGATGATCCGCGCGATAGCGCTCGAACGCGGCGATCGCATCTTCCACCGTGATCAACGACATCACCTCGTCGAACTCGATCTTGGTGCCCCATTTCAGCGCGCTGGCCGGCTTGTCGAGATAGCGACGGGCGGCATCGTCATAACGGTCCACGCAATAGCGGCGGTCGGAATACGGGCCGCTGCGGGCCGGGTTGCTGGCCGCATGCAGGCCCAGCACCTTGGTGCCGACGGCATTGGCGATATGCATCGGCCCCGAGTCCGGGGTGACCAACAGCGAGGCGCGGGCCAGCAGTGCCGGCAGCTGTTTGAGCGTGTCCTTGCCGACCAGGTCCAGCGCGGGGTGCTTCATCGCGGCGAGGATGGCGTCGCTGGTGCTGCGCTCCAGGTCGCTGCGGCCGCCACACAGCACCACCCGCCAGCCCTGGCTGGCAGCGTGGTCGGCCAGGGCGGCGTGGCGCTCGGGGTACCAGTTGCGGCGCTGGTGGCTGGAGCAGGGCGAGATCATCAGCACCGGGCGGCCATCCTCGTCCCACTGCGCCCGTGCCCACTCGTGTGCCTCCGGCGGTGTGGCCAGGTCCCAGCTGACTTCGGTCTGCTTCAGGCCCAGCGGCTCGCAGAAGCTGCCGATGGCATCGAGTACATGGATGCCGGGGCGGTCGGGGATGCGCTCATTGATGAAAAGACCGTGCAGGTCCTTGGAGCGTGACTTGTCGTAGCCGATACGGCGCTTGGCCGGGATGAAGGCCGACAGCAGGTTGGCACGCGCGGCGACCTGCATCTGCAGCAGGGCTTCGAAGCGACCGGCCGGAAATTCGCGACGCAGCGCACGCATTCCTGCCAATCCGCTGCGCTTGTCGTAGATATGGAAGTGCACGCCGGGCAAGCCATCGAGCAGCTTGTGGCCGGCCTTGTCGATCACCCAATGCAGGGGTTTGCCCGGGAAGCCCCGCTGCAGCGTGCGTACCAGCGGGACCACATGGGTTACATCGCCCAGTGCCGAGAGGCGTAAGAGGCACAACGGGGAGGACGATGCAGGCATGTGTTGTTAGACTCGTATTGATGGTCGCATTTGACGCCACTGAAGCGCTGACGCCCTGCCGCGATGGTCGCGGCTATGGCGCCATTCTGTTCGACCGCGAACGCCTGCGGCAAGCCGATCCGGGCTTGTTCGCGCCTGCGCAGTGGGGCAGCAAGGCCCATCCAGTGGGCGATGGCGGGCGCGGCGGTGCATGGTTCATCGATGCGCCGTTCGGTCGCAGCGTCCTGCGCCAGTACCTACGCGGCGGCGTCGCCGCCAAGATCAGCCACAGCAGCTATCTGTGGCGTGGTGCCAACCGCACGCGCAGCTTTGCCGAGTTCCGGCTGATGCGCGAGCTGATCGCGCAGAAGCTGCCAGTGCCGCGCCCTTATGCGGCGTTCTATATGCGCGAAGGCCTGCGTTACAAGGCGGCACTGCTGATGGAGCGGCTGGAGGACGTGCGTTCGCTGGCTGACCATGCCCAGCTCACCGGGCGCGGAGCGCCGTGGGAAGAGGCTGGGCGGATGATCGCGCGCTTCCATCGTGCCGGCCTGGATCATGCCGATCTGAACGCCCACAACATTCTGTTCGATGACGCTGGCCGCGGCTGGCTGATCGATTTCGATCGCGGCGTGCTGCGCATTCCTGCCACCCGCTGGCGCGAGCGCAACCTCAAGCGCCTGCTGCGCTCCTTGTTGAAGCTGCGCGGTGCGCGCAGCCGAGAGGACGTGGAGCAGGACTACGCGCGGCTGCGCCGCGCCTATGATCTGGCCTGGAACCGGGGCGTGTGAGATGAGTTGGGCCTTGCGTTTTCTGGGCGTCGGCAATGCGTCGGCGGTGGAACTGGGTTCGCCGATGTCGGTGATCGAGCACGGCGGCGCGCCGTGGCTGACCATCGATTGCGGTGGCGAGGGGCTGACTGCCTACCGCAACCACTACCGCGCCATGCCGGATGCCGTGTTCGTTACCCATATCCATCTGGATCATGTGGCGGGTTTCGAGCGCTTGTTCGTCGATGCCTTCTTCAACTCGCAACGGCGCGGCAAGGTGCGACTGTACGTGCCGGCGCCGCTGGTACCGTTGCTGCACAAGCGGGTAGGGGACTACCCGAACGTGCTGGCCGAAGGCGGCGCCAACTTCTGGGATGCCTTCCAGCTGATCGTGGTGGGCGAGGCATTCTGGCATGAGGGCGTGCGCCTGGAAGTGTTCCCGGTGCGCCACCACTGGCCGGAAACCGCCTACGGCCTGCGCCTGCAGGGTGCGCTGGTATGGAGCGGCGACACCCGCCCGATCCCGGAAATGCTGGCGCGTTTTGCCGATGACAACGAGCTGATTGCCCATGATTGCGGCCTGCACGGCAATCCCTCGCATACCGGCGTGGACGACCTGGAGCGCGAATACGACGCCGCCACCCAGGCGCGGATGATGCTCTACCACTACGCCAGCGCGGCCGATGGCGAAGCCCTGCGTGCCCGTGGCCACCGCGTGGCGATGCCGGGTGAGTGCGCTGTGTTGGCCGAGCCGACGGCGCCGCGTGCGGAGCCGTTCGAGGGCTGAGCGTCGTGCTTCGGCTCCACCGCGCTTGGGCGCACGTAGGCCCCAGTAATTCCAAGCAATGATCACTAAGCCCCTCTCCCGCCTGCGGGGCGAGAAGAGGCGCTTGCGAACCACCGGTTCGCGACTCTTGGAGCGCACTCGCGGCAACGCGGGGGCCGGGGCGCGGAGCGGGGGTTGGGGTGAGGGCAAGGCCGAAGCCAGCCTCTGTCAGCCCCATCCGAACCCTCCGAGGCAACGTAGCCCGGGTAAGCGCAGCGCACCCGGGAAGCATGCCGGTTAACTCGTAACCAATAAAAGGCCAATTCGTGGCCGGCAATCAGTCGATCGCCTGGCAGAAGTCTTGCACGGCCAAAGCCCCGGGTGCGCTGCGCTTACCCGGGCTACAGCGCGCACAAGCAAGAGCCGCCGCTTCAGCAGCCGCGCAATTTTCCAAGGCCCAAAAAGGTGGCGACCCCGCCGGCTGACCTCGGCGCCCGCGTCGATCGATACCGTTGCTGCCTTCCGGCCCTGGCGGGATTTTCGACCTAGCGTCGCGAGGGGCCGACGGGGCCACCATAGAGACGGTTTGGCCGCGCTAGGCGCGGCCATTCACGATACGAGAGGCTGGGGCGATGCGATCATCAGCCGCCGATGCTTCATGGACCGGACACAAACTGGAGCAGGTCCCGATCGTGTGCGGCGATTGTAACGTATGCATGCACCAGCCGACCAGCGTTCCGGCTTGAACCCCGTGTAACCCGCCGCCGCCGGTTTGCGGCCCCAGACGCCCGGCTTGGATAGAATGCCCGCCCAACGGAGGACGACCTCCGCCCATCACGGGACTTCACCCAGGACGGCCTGGCTTCTCTAGGAGGCTGTATGGCTTGGATCTATCTCGTGGTTGCTGGTGTGCTGGAAATCGTCTGGGCGCTGGCAATGAAGCAATCCCACGGTTTCACCAAGCTGGTTCCCAGCATCGTCACCATCATCGGCATGATCGCCAGCTTCTGGTTGCTGGCCTTGGCCATGCGTACCTTGCCGCTGGGCACGGCCTATACGATCTGGACCGGTATCGGCGCGGTGGGCGCGTTCATCATCGGCATCATCTTCCTGGGCGAGCAGATCAGCGCGATGCGTATCGGCGCGGCGGTGCTGATCGTCAGCGGACTGGTGCTGATGAAGCTGTCCAGCAGCTGATAACGGCTTCAGTCTTCGCCCAGCACCAACACCATCTCGACCGCATCCAGACCCGGGCCGTGGCCATCCGCCACGACCCGGGTCACGGTGAATCCGAGTCGCGCATAGAAGTCCTGCGTGTGCTGACTGGTGCTGAGCTCCACGCGCTTCGCGTTCGGGCTCTGTCTGGCCTGCTGTAAACGCGCAAGACTCAATTGTCTGCCGAACCCCTGCCGATGCACGCTGCGTTCGACCATGCCCCAGCAGAAAACGGCGACGCCATCGGCCCGGATGGCCAAGCCGCCGCAGGCGACAACCCGGTCATCGTGCTCGATCAGCTGATAGTCGCAACCCTGCGTATCGCGCTGTAGAAACTGCTCGAAGTCTGCGCGTTCGGCTAGCGTGAAGTACTTGGGTACATTGCTGTCGAACAGCGACAGGCAGGCGTCGGCATCAGCAGGTTGATAGGGGCGGATCGGCATGCGCTGCAATCTAGCAGCTTCCGTTCGCTCATTCTCTGGACGTTGGATGGAGAGAGGATGGGGGCTGCTTTAGCTGTTGTTTTTGCTATGGCTCTGGCCTTAGCCCCTCTCCCCTTGCGGGGTGGAAGGGGCCGGCTGACGAACCACAGGTTCGTGGCCCCTGGAACGACCTTGCGCCAGCGCAAGGGCCGGGGCGCGGAGCGGGGGTTGGGGAGAGGGGAGCGCGCAGCGTGCTTTTTAGTGCAGAGCACAGCGATAGAAAGCAAACATCCCAATCACCGCGACATCGAATAGGGCAACGTCGCCGCATCAGCAGCCCAGGACTTGTTCGGCTCAGCCTGCATCGTGAACCGCAGCTCCCCACCGGCAATAATCTCCTGGTGCGTCACATAAGCACGGTCCAATGGCTTGCCGTTGAGGCTCACCGAACCAACATACGTATGCGCAGCATCCAGCCTGTCAGCCACGATCCTGAAGCGCTTCCCATCCGGCAGATTCAAGGTTGCCTGCGGCAGGAACGGTCGCCCGATGATGTACTGGTTGCTACTTGGCGTAACCGGATAGAAACCCAATGCGGTAAACACATACCAGGCCGACATCTGCCCAAGATCATCGTTCCCCGCCAGACCATCCGGGCGGGCCGCGTACTGCGTGTCCATGATCTGCTTCAAGCGCGCCTGCGTGCGCCACGGCTGCCCGGCATGTGCATACAGGTAGGCAACATGGTGGCTGGGTTCGTTGCCATGCGCGTACCAGCCAATCAGGCCGGTGATGTCTTCCATGTGCGCGAAGATCGACGGATCAACCTTGGCTTCAAACACATCATCCAGGCGCTGCAGCAGCTTGTCGCTGCCGCCATGCGCCGCCGCCAAGCCGGCGACATCCTGCGGCACATACCACGAGTACTGCCAGGCATTGCCTTCAGTGAAATCCGTGCCGTAACCGCTGGCGCTGGGATCAAACGGCTCGCGGAAGCTGCCATCGCGCTTGCGCGCGCGCATGAAGCCGGTGCCCGGGTCGAACGCATGCTTCCAGTTCGCCGCACGCTTGTTGAATTCGCGCGCTACCTCGGTCTTGCCCATGTCCTTGGCCACCTGGGCGATGGTCCAGTCGTCATAGGCATATTCCAGCGTCTTGCTGGCCGCTTCGCCTTCCTCATCGATCGGCACATAGCCGAGCTCGCGGTACTGCGCGATGCCGTCGTACGGACCATAGTTGGCGCTGGCGACCATGGCCTGCAGCGCCTCCTCGGTGTCGTAGCCACGGATGCCCTTCATATAGGCATCGGCGATCACCGGCACCGCGTGGTAGCCGATCATGCACCAGGTTTCCAGGCCGTGGAACGACCACACTGGCAGCACGCCGTAAGGACTTTCGCGGCGTGAGGCCAATAGCGAATTGACGAAGTCATTGGTGCGCTGCGGTGGCTGCACCAGCGTGGCCAAGGGGTGCAAGGCGCGATAGGTGTCCCACAGCGAGAACGTCGAATAGTTCGTCCAGCCCTTGGCCTGGTGCACCGCGTTGTCCGGCCCGCGATAGCGGCCATCGCTGTCCATGAACAAGGTTGGCCCAAGCAGCGTGTGATATAGCGCGGTGTAGAAGCGCGTGCGCTCGTCCGCGCTGCCCTGCGCTTCGACCGCGCCCAGCGCCTCGCTCCACTGCTGCTTGGCGGCAGTGCGCATGCCATCGAAATCCCAACCCGGCGCTTCCGCATCGAGGTTGGCAATCGCGCCTTCCTCGCTGACCGGCGAGATCGCCACCTTCACCAACAAGGGCTTGCCAGCCTCCGGCACCACATCAAAGGCAGCAACCAACTGCCGGCCTTCGATCTGCGCGCGCTGTGTCGGGTCCTTCTCGCCCGGCGGCGGGAAGCCCTTGTAGGCGACATCCTGCTCGGTGTCGTGCAGCTGATGGCCACTGAGCGGCTGCGAGAAACGCATCGCGAAATACAGCTGCCGGCCCGGCGCCCAGCCGCGCGTCTCGCGGAAGCCGGTAACCGTGCCATCGGCCCGCACTCGCAGGCGCGACCACAGGATCTTGCCTGGGTAGTCATACATGCTGGTACGCAGATCGAGCACGACATGCGCAGGCTTGCCAGCCGGGAAGCTGTAGCGGTGCATGCCGACGCGCGCGCTGGCGGTCAGCTCGGCGCGCACCTTGTAGTCGTCCAGGGTCACCGCGTAATAACCCGGCTGGGCGGTCTCGCTGGCATGGCTGAAGCGCGAGGTGTAACCGCTCAAGGGTTGATCCGGATTGCCACGCTCCAGCTTCAACTCACCGGTAGTAGGCATCAGCAGCAGATCACCCAGATCCGAATGGCCGGTGCCGGAGAAATGCGTATGCGAGAAGCCGACGATGGTGTTGTCGTCATAGCGGTAGCCCGCCGCCCAGCCATAGCCGTTCTTGCGCGACTGGATGCGGGTATCGGGCGACAGCTGGACCATGCCGTAAGGGACGGTCGCCCCCGGATAGGTATGGCCCTCGCCACCGGTGCCGATGAAGGGGTCTACTGCGGTAAAAGCCCGGTGTTCGTGGGCTGGGGAGGGCGTCAATCCTGAGGAATGTGCCATCGTGATGGCTCCCATGGCTGCTGCAACTACCAGAAAGGTTGCACCTGACAGTTTCATTGAGCACCTGTTTTAGATCGGTCTAATTCAGGAAATTAGCACGCTCAGCTGCCCAATGTGTATCGCTGCCAGATTCCCTTGCGTGATCCGATGGGCCGGGTTCCATTGGCAGAAAAACTGCATCGATTGGGTATTGGCATGCTAGCTGCTGGCGTACATCACGTGGCTGTCGCGACGCTACGTGTCGCAACCCGCGCTGCAGGCATCTGCAGGCGTCTGCAGGTAGCCGCGGTCGACCTTCAGACACATGCAGTGCCGTCGTCCGCTTATGCGAAGTCGTTCTTTGCATAACGCGCTGTGCCCACGATTGCTGGCCGCTGTTGAGCGATAGGATGAGTTGTGCGTTGAAGCTGAGTGGCGGTATCTGCGGACAAATTCCTGTTGTCTGCGCTGATCCGAGCGAACGCATCCTGAAGGTTTTCAACGCTGTTGTGGCAAACAGGGAATTTCACCGGGAGGCTGGTCACGCTCCAAAGGAAGGAACTTGTGTCTGCCGAGAAAGAGACGCGCCATCGCACTGGTGAGCTGCGTCGCGGAATTGTCACGCTGGCCGTCTTGGCTTGCCTGAGAACCGAGAATCATGGATATGCAATTCGGTCGATGCTGGAGAGCAAAGGCCTTCCGCTCAAGGAAGGTACTTTGTATCCCTTGTTGCGACGATTGGAAGGGCAGCAGCTTCTCATCAGCAGGTGGGATGTATCCGGTGATCGGCTGCGTCGCTACTACACACTGACCCAGCTTGGGAGCGGAGCGCTTGAGTTGCTGCAGAGCCAATGGGAACTGTTGAGTGAGATCGTGGTCGCCCTGCAGGCGCAGCATGAGTGAACGGAGCAAGCCGATGCACTACTGCAACGATTATATCGAGGACGTCATCCATCGGATCCCGTTGGTGCGGCGGCGGCAGGCGCGATGCGATCTGGAGCACACTCTGGAAGGCGCTCTGGATGCAATGCGTGCAGGTAATCCTGGTCTTGAAGACGACCACCTGGCAGCGCTGGTCGTGATGGAGCAGCCTTCTGCAGCGCTGGTGGCCGAGGACTACCAGAGCATTTTCCCCGGGCTGATCAGTGAACAGCTGGGCGCTCTGCACCGCAGTGTTGTCGTGACAACAGCATCGATATCGGTGCTCTGTGTTGTGGCTGCTCGGCTTGCGGTTGGGGAAGCAGCGCTCCTGGGGCTGCTGGCCAGTGTTCTCCTTGTGCTTCTCATCGTCTTTCCGGTAATCACACTGAACTTCCTTGGCTTGCAGAAGATGGGTTGGGTGCCGGTTTTCCCTGGGCCGGTGTTTCCCGCGGCAGAACAGCGAAGTCGTTGGCGAGGAAAGGGTTCTGTGCTGGCGTGCCTTGCGGTGTTCTTCGCCCTGTTGCCGCTCTGGCGTGGTTGGCCTGCATCCTGGTCATTTTCAGGCTATCCGCTGAACGCGCGGTCCTTCCTTATCCTTTCGGACTGGTTCCTGGGTTGGCCGACGCTGCTTGCGCTCGCATGGATTGCAGTGTTCGCACTATTGACTGGTACCCGCGTGTATCAACCGCAGTACCGTGCGACGGTCTACGTCCTTGCAATCTGGCGCCTGCTAGGTGCCGGGTTGGCGGCGGCTGTGCTGCTGTCAGGCGAGGTGTTCTCGGCCGACAAGCTTGCTTGCCTCTTCCGACAGGGCGAGGTGGCCGCAGGCATGGTTGAAACGTTCACAGTGTTGGTGATCAACGTTGCAAACTTCTGCGCCTGGTTGACGACGCTGACGTTGTTGGGCACGGGTGCAACCAAAGCATGCGACGTACTGTGGCGCACATGAACTTCTGGACGTTGGCGGCTTCGCAGATCAGAAGGCAGCGCGCCCAGCTGGTACTCACGTGGGCGTGCTTGGCAACCGCATTTCTGCTGTTTGGCCTGCTGCTGAGCGTACGTCAGGTGCTCGAAGCGGGCTCCAGTGCGGCGTCTTCCTATAGGTTGCGGACCAGTGGTGCGAGCTCTTCCTCGCAGTTCATGCCTATCAGCATTGCCGCGAAAATAGCAGCGGTCAGCGGCGTTCGGAACGTCATCTACGCGACCGCGACACCTGCAGCATTCCAGAATGACCCTCGCCACTTCCTGCTTCAGGCGGTCAGCCAATCCGGATTCCTGGAGACTTTTCCGGAGTTGAGTGTGACACAGCCTGCACGTGCACTCTGGTCAACGCAGAAGACAGCACTTGTGGCGGGGCCGGATCTTGTCGCGAGGTTTGGTTGGCAGGTTGGCCAGGAAGTCGCCCTGCAGACAAATGTGCTCAACAGAGACGGAAGTGGCGCATGGTCGTTTCAGCTGATTGGAACCTATACGAGCGCTGATCCGAAGATACCGGGGGATCTGGCGTTCGTTCGCTATGACTATGTGAACGACAGCCGCGTAATGGATAAGGATCAGGCCATCGTATTCATCTCAACGTTGCAGGATCCGGCCCAAGCCAGCGAGGTCGCTGGCCGAATAGATCTGCAGTTCGCGACATCCAATCCAAAAGTTGTCACCAGTCCCGAGAACGAATCTGCGCAGAGACAGCTTGCAGAGTTCGGAGACTTTGCGTCGCTGATTGCGATGGTCGCCGTCGGGGTGTTTGCCAGCATGCTCGTGCTCGCAAGCATCGTCTGGCATGAGCGCGCGACCATGCGTCTGCGCGACTTTGCGTTGCTCAAGGTTCTTGGCTTTCCCCGCCGCACCGTTGTGATGATCGTTGGATTGGAGATTCTCTTGGTGACGCTGGCTGCAGCAGGCATGGGGACTGCATCTGCACGGTTGATAACGGTGGCATTTCGGGAGCAGGTGCAAGGCGTCGTACAGGGCTTCAGTTTCCCTGCGGCGGGTTATGGCCTGGTGCTGTTGGTGGCTGGATCGTTCGCTCTGGCATCGGGTGCGCTGGCTTGTGTGATTGCCTTGCGCACGCCGCCGCTTGCAACGCTGAGGGGCGGCAACTTATGAGCTTCATCCGGCAGTCTCTAGGCGTTCTTGTGTACCTGCTCTCAACGTGGTGGATGCGACCTGTTGCAGCTGCTTGCACGATGCTTGGTTTCTTTCTGACCGGTGCGGCATTTGTGTCTGTCAGCAGTCTTTCCGCCGGCATGGAGTCTATGTGGCGACTCAGCGGGCGTGATGATGTCGCCGTAATCGTGGCCCAGTCCTCCCTGTCGGAACTGAACAGCAGGCTGCCGATCTCAATCCCCGACTTGCTGCGACAAGCGCCAGGATTGGCAGTTGGGCGATCGATCAGGCCAGAGGTAGTTGGGACGACGACCTTTTTATCCCATGGTGATCTGCGCCCCCACTCGATCCTTGTGCGTGGAAGGGAGGTGGCAGCGGAGCGGGATCCTCATGCCATCGTCAAGGGGCGCTGGTTTCGCTCTGGCACAAGTGAGGTTGTCGTCGGGAGCGAAGTTGCAGCCCGCATGACCGGTGTGGAAGTCGGGCGTGCATTGATGGTGAATGGCACCGTGTTGCGCGTCGTGGGTGTTCGCAGAGCCAGCGGGGGTCTTGAAGACAGTGAGATATCCGGCGATGCGTTGGCGATGGCCGCTGCGCTGGGAATGTCGGGGCAATGGAGTCTTGTCCGGGTGAAGCTGTCAGCGGCGGCTGCCTTTGCCCCGTTCTCCCGTTACCTGGACAGCATGCCGGGTCTGGGAGTCAGCGCCATCCGGGAGAGTGAGTTGGTCGAACGACAGGCGGCAGGGTTTCGCAAGTTGATACAACTGCCTGGCGCGGTACTGATCGGCTTGATGGCACTTGGGGCATGCCTTGGCTCTGTGACTGTCCTGCAATCCGCGATGCAACGCCGTTCGCGTGAGATCGCAACACTACGGGCGCTGGGGTTCGATGCGGCATCGCTGGGAATGAGCACGCTGATCGAATCAGCGCTGCTGGCGGTGCTTGGTGCGCTGGCCGGGGGGGTGACGGCGTCGTGGCTGCTCCAGGGCGTTGCGGTCGTTACTTCCACTGGTATGCACGCCATCGCTTTTCATTTGGATACGCCATTGACGTCGATCATTGCTGCAGTGATCGGCGCGGTGACGGTTGGTTTGGCCGGCGGAATTGTTCCTGCGCTCTCCGTTCTGCGGTTGAGAGCGATTGACGCGTTGCGAATTTCTGATGCTGCTTGAGGAGCTGGCATGAGCGATCTGGTGATTTCACATGTTACGAAGATATACCAGGGCAAAGGCGCGGGCAGGATTCGCGCACTCGACAATGTGTCGTTGAGCGCTGCGTGCGGGAAGATCACCGCCTTCCTTGGTCTCAACGGCGCCGGCAAGACCACGCTTATCAAGATAGTGGCCGGATTGGTGCTGGCCGATGAGGGACAGATCTCGTTCAATGGGATGAACGTGGGGACGGCTGCTTACACCGCACAGGTTGGAGCTGTTTTTGAGGGCAATCGAAATATCTATTGGCGGCTGACACCGCGTGAGAACCTTGAGTACTTCGGCGTGCTGCGGGGCTTGGCGATCGGGGTTGCGAAGCGGCGCGCGGGCGAGCTGATCGACAAACTGCAATTGAGCGCCCAAAGGGACACGATTGCGGCGAAGCTGTCCAGAGGCATGCAACAGCGACTGGCCATCGGACTCGCACTGGTGCATAGGCCGTCGTTGTTGCTTCTGGATGAGCCAACACTCGGTGTGGATGTCGAGAACCTGATGGTACTGGTCGGCATGATCCGCGGTCTGGCGCAGGAGGGGGTGTGCGTGATCCTGACTTCGCACCAGATGGATGTGGTTGATCAGCTGGCTGATCGGATCGCGTTGGTGTCCAACGGAAGGTTGATGGCGTTGGAAGAGCGTGGACTTTTCATGCAGCACTCGGAGTCGATGCCATACACGTTGCGATTCCAAGGGGCGTTGGATGAGGTAAGGGCGGAACTGTTGCTGGCACTTGGAGTGGCTTGTTCTGGCTCGGAGTTGCTGTGTCCGCCGGGACTCTTGTACGAGGTTCTGAGAGTTCTTGAGCCGATGAAAGTGGAATCCTTGACCAACCAGTTGGATCTGGGGCGCGTTTTCCTGCAGCGAATCAAGGAAGCAGAGACATGCTGAATATCTATCTTGTTGAAGCACGCCGACAGTGGATCATGTTTCTCCGCTATCCCATGGAGGCGTTCGCCGGGGTGGTTGTGTTCAGTATCATCTTTACTGCTCTCTTCGCCGGCTCGCGTTATCTCGCAGGAGCCGGTGCCGATTTTGGGAGTCGTCTGGATCAGGTGGTTGCCAACTACGTCCTCTGGCTTGTTACGACGGGCTTGTTCGCTGGGCCGGGAGCGCAGCTGGTTGATGATTCCCGCAGCGGAATCCTTGAGCAACTATTCATAACGCCGCACAATTTCGCCGCGTTCAGTGTTGTACGTACGCTCGCCGGGCTGGCGCAGCACCTGTTGTTGATAGGTGTGGTCCTGGGTGTGATCTGCCTCATTACCGGCACTCGTCTGCAGTACCGGTGGGTTGAACTGATACCGTTCGCCTTCCAGATCATGGCGGCTGTGGGGGTGGGACTTCTGGTGTGTGCCTATGCGATGTTGGTCAAACAGGTGGCGGCGATCCTCAGCATCGGCCAATTCATCCTGATCGCCTTCGTGGCGACGCCGATCCAGGCCCTTGGGGAATGGGGGAGGTGGATCAGCCTTTTCATACCGATCAATCCTTCTGCGCAGCTTCTGCAACGGCAACTGGCCGGTGGCTATGAGGCCAGCATGGCCGATTTGATGATGGCAATGGTCAATGGTGGTCTGTACCTCGGTATTGGCATGCTCTTGCTGACCCTGGCAGCAAGAAGAGCCAAGCGTCTTGCACTGATAGGGACCTTTTGAGGTTAGAGCCCTGCACGGCGGGTGGACGTTGCCCGCCAAGCGCTATGTAAAGAGCGCAGCGACCACTCAAATAGCCACTCGTTCAGTGCCTCGTTGTCAATTGCTGCCGGGGCGCTGGCAGGGGTCGTGTAGTGGAAGTAGTGACCGTTGTGTGCTCGCATATCCGTTGGGTTGATCAGATTGAGAAGCGAGTGGACGCCCTGATCCAGGCTGTCCTGGACGTCGAACTGGCCCAAGACCAGTTTGGTCGGCATCAGAGAAGCAGGGTGCAGTGAATGGATGGTTGAGCTGGTTTCTGGATTGTGCTTCGCCCAGAAGCTCGTGAATGCAGCCTGCGCCCATTTGGAGCGGGCATACGCGGATTGGCCATCCCAGCCGACACGGAAATCAGGGTCGTCCTGGTCCATGACTTGCTGAAGACCAGAACTGACGCAGATCACACGACCGCAGGCGCGCTCCAGGAGTACCTGCAGTTGCAGCGTGAGCGTGAAAGTGGATAGGTAGTTGACCTGCACGCAGAGCTCGTGGTTGTCCTGCGTTTCACATCTGGTTGATGCGATGCCGACGCCAGCGTTGTTGACCAGGAGGTCAAGGCATTTGTTGTCTTTTCCCAGGTGGTGCGCGAGCTCGATGGTGTCGCGCATGCTCGAAAAATCAGCGCGTAGGCATTCCACCGATGCTTTGGGTGTGCAGGCGAGAATGCTGGCACGGGCAGCCTCCAGGCGAAGATGCGAGCGCCCGTGCAACAGCAGTTTCCAGGGGTGCTGTCGAGCCAGTGCGATTGCCAGCGCAAGTCCCAGCCCGTCTGTTGCACCCGTGATGAGGGCCGTTCGCAAGGGTGTACGCATCGTGTTCATGCGTTGACGATAGACCTTTTTCAATGCCCGAGATCAAATTGGGAGCGTTACCCTAGCATCGCTAGGGATTCTAGAAACGCGAGAACCGGCGTATCAACTATCTGGGCGGAATCGTCCGCTCGGTATTACCCGGACCATAGACAGGAACGAACATGAAACTCTCTGAATCACAGATCCCTGAGTTGCGTCATCCGGTTGCATTGGCCGGATCGAATATGGCGAACATGGAGACCTCCACAATTACCGTCGCCGTCGGTGTTGGCATTGGGGTTGGCATCGCAGTAGGGGTGGCTGTTGGAACAGCCGTGCATGGAGGTACAACGACGCCGGTGCCTCGATGAACTTGCCAACGGCGGTGATCGTTTCGATCGCCGCCGATGGCGCTACAGAGAGATTGCCCACGTGAATAGCACCCTCGTTGAATGCGATTTTCTGCTGCGGACCCATCCAGACGTTGGGGTGATCGAGAGGCGGCTTCGTTCGCCTTTCGATTACAGGTCAAACATCGAATGGCTCCGTGGACTTGCAACCGGGTCGTTGGCCAATGCCGCGCTGCGGATTGCTCTGCATCATATGCACCTCGATTCGGACTATCAGTTGCCGCGGTTCGTGATGGAAGGATTGACGCGTGGTTGGACTTTTCTGAAGACAGAGCATTTCTCGATCAGTCTGGGTGTGCGTCGTTCGCAGCCGGATGCGCCAGTCGAGGTTGCCGTCACGGCCGGCGCGGAGTCTGTAGCGGTGAGGCTGCAGCCCTATCCCTATGATTTGGTGCTGGGGATATTGCATGCCGACAAGTTGGATATGCAGGTTTTCTCTGTGCTTGATTGCGTGGATGCAGGCGAACTGCCGAGGATAGTTCCAACCAGTACGCAGCGGTTGGAGCAGGGGAGCAGTATCTATCTTGAAGCCGGTCGCGACGTGACCATTTCATCTCTTCATGGGGCGCTGATCTATGTCGAGGTCACCGGCGCGAGCAGCGTGCGCTTGCTTCCGCAGTTTGATGCGAAAAGCTTGCGGTTTTCCGGGTGGATCAGTGGCGACCCGGTTGCCTCACGCATCGAGTTGCTGACGCGAATGCTCACGGATTTCGAGTACAAGCCTGCGGGTTCCCTGCTCCTTTCACTCAGCCACCATCAGGACCATTTCGTCAGGTGGAACTCGATCCGACATTTGTTGCGGTTGGATCCCGAGGTCGGGCAGCCGCGCCTGTTCGAGGCGTTGAGCGATGATCATCCCGAAGTCAGGGACGCCGCGCAGAGGACGATCGACTACATGACTGAAAAATCCTGAGGCGCATCCATGCCATTGGTTATCGAGAACAATTCGGCTGCCATCGGTTCGCTTGGCGAAGTGATGGACTACTACGCATCCATCGATATTGGTGATCGCGACGCTATCGCAGCGGGGGCGCCAGTGCTTGCGGCGCTGGCGAACAACAGGACGTTCCTCGCCGAACGCGTTGCCCAGGAGCTTCACGATCTGGTGGATCTGCAAGCGAATAACCAGTATTCCTCGCAGGTTTTCTTTCTCGGTAGAGGGCGGGAATTTTTTGTGCGTGCGAACTTCTGGCCATCCCTCCACGATACGATGATCAGGTCAAGCGGGCCGGGGGCGTTCTTCTACGGGATTCCCCATGACCACAATTTCGATTTTCTGACGGTCGGTTACTACGGGCCTGGCTATATAAGCGATTTTTACGAGTACGACTTTGACGAGGTTGTGGGGTATCCCGGTGAGAGGCTGAATCTGAGATTCGTTTGCCGCGATGCGCTTTCAGAAGGACGTATGATCCTCTATCGGCGAAGTCTCGATATCCATGAGCAGTTGGCGCCGGATAGTTTTTCCATATCGCTCAATGTAGTCGCGGATCAGCCGAAAGCTATCGCAACGATCAATCAGTACATGATCGATCTTGATAATCGAAGTGTGCGGAGTCTTGGTAACCGGACATCACTGCCGCTTATATGTGAGATCGCGTCCTATATTGGCGACGAGGAGTGCGTCGAGCTGCTTGATCACCTGGCGCAGCGACACCCGTACCCACGTGGCCGCATGGCGGCGATCCGTGCGCTGGCAAGAAGGAGGGAGGATCTGGCCGATGCGATATGGGCGCGCGCATGTGCAGATGCCAGTCGGCACGTGAGTGAGCAGGCAAAGCTTTATCAGCAGTTGCGGGAGCAGCAGGCCTAGCCTACCTGCAACGCAAGCACCACTACGTTCGATTTTGGTTTATCTACCGAGTTGATGCCAATGCAAGGAACGATCCAGGTTCGGGCTGTTTCCAAGTTCTATCGCCGCGGGAGTCTGCAGCAGGATGTGCTCAACAATGTCGAACTTGCGGTTGCGGCCGGGGAGTTCCTGTCTTTGATGGGACCCTCCGGGTCGGGTAAAACGACGCTGCTCAACATCATGAGTGGCCTGGATCGGCCCAATGCCGGGGCAGTTGTCTTCTCGGGCGCGGTACTGGACGAGATGTCCGAGCGCGCGCTTTCGCGCTGGCGTGCGCAGAATATCGGTTTCATCTTCCAGTTCTATAATTTATTGGCGACCCTGTCCGCCCGGCAAAACGTTGAGCTTCCGTTGCTTTTGTCGCCGTTGGGGCGCGCGGAGCGGCGGCGCAGGGGGGAGATCGCCCTGGATATTGTGGGTCTGAAGGGGCGCGGTGATCATCGCAGCTCGGAGCTGTCCGGGGGCGAGCAGCAGCGGGTGGCGATAGCGCGGGCGATAGCGGCTGACCCGCCGGTATTGATGTGCGATGAGCCAACCGGAGATCTGGATCGGAAATCGGCGGACGAGATTCTGATGCTGTTGACGTCCTTGAGCAGGGATTTTGGCAAAACCATCGTGATGGTCACCCATGACAGCCGCGCAGCTGCGCATGCTGATCGTAATCTGGTCATGGACAAGGGTCGTCTATTGGGTTGAATGCTGTCGGCTACATGCGTCCGAGCTCGTTCATGAACGATCACCCGGATATGGGGGACGAAGGCGTTGCAGTTGCCCCATTCGCGGCTGCGGGTGGCTGGCCCAGGGGAGATCGATCTGGCGTTTCGCGCCCATGCTTCGGGTGTGTGGTCAGTTCGGTCGGCTGCGCCGGCGGTCGAACCCGTTGGGGCTCTCATCGCCCATGCTTTCCCCCAGATAAAAAGAAAAGGCCACCCGATGGGCGGCCTTTGCTTTTTATCTGGCGGAGAGAGGGGGATTGATTCGGTGCTTCGCACCTTCACCCTTCGGGCGGCTGCGCCGTCCCACCGGCTGCGCCGGCGGTCGAACCCGTTGGGGCTCTCATCGCCCATGCTTTCCCCCAGATAAAAAGAAAAGGCCACCCGATGGGCGGCCTTTTCTTTTTATCTGGCGGAGAGAGGGGGATCGGATCGACCCGAACGTAACCTCTTGACCCTGCAGCAGATCGCAAACCGGACTTGTGTCCTGTGTTGTGTCCCGTAGTGTAGCCTTCCGACTGTTCTTCCGGTGAGCGGCATGCGAGGTAGATCCCCGCCTCCCACTTCAGAGTGTTGGACGATCGCCAAGGTCTTTATACGTGGGCCAGCGTTCAGAAAGGCATCAGACCGCTTGTAGGTCCGAATTGGCCTTAACTTGACTGGCTGCGCCACATCTGATAGGTTTGATTCTGAGAATTGGCAACTAACGTGAGAGGAGGTTGTATGCGCAATCGCGAAAACGATTTTGGATTGACCTAACATCACTTTAGGTGATCGAGAGCGGCCGGATAGGCCGCTCTTTTTTTTGGGGGAGAGCATGAGCGTGTCATCTTTCATTGTCGATTGTATCAAGACGGCACCAACCATTCCCGTTATCCTGCTTGGTGTGTATGTTGCGTATCGTAGCCTTCGCTCCCAACGTCATTTGACGCGAGCTAAACATACGTTAGATTTTGATAAAGAATTCAAAGAAAAACACAAATCCACACTGATAGATGCCCGAGATGTTTTCGCTCGATACACAGACGAAGGGCTGGAAGGCGTGGGTGATAAAGGGCGCCTCAGTAAAGACGATACGGACCCTTTTACTGTGGTTGTGAATGCTTTGAACGTATGGGAAAGTGTCGCAATCGCGTTGAAGCACGATGTTTATGACGAAGATCTGCTATTTGATGCCTATGCGACGAGTGTTGTGTGGCTATATAAGAACGCATTGCCGTTCGTGAAAGCTCGGCAAAAGCACAGCCCAAAGCTGTTCCAGAATTTTGTCCGCCTTGGTATTCGATGGATGGCAAAGACGTCATTGCCTTTGTCTCTCGAAAAAGAAATCGAAGAGCGGAATAAGAAAGATGCGGATCGGATCAACCCGAGCCCAACCTCTTAACCAAGCAGCAGGTCGCAAACCGGACATGTGTCCCATATTGTGTCGCTCGATCGTATGCGGTCCCAAAATCGGTTGGAACGCTAGCCGATGAGCAGAAGGGCCGCATATAGCGGCCCTTTAGTTCCTTGTCGCATCTTTGGCTACTGAGTCAGCTGCGCATACATCACATACAAAAACATCGGCAGCCCGCTCAGGACAGCGAAGGCCCCCAGTGCGCCCATCAGGGTCAGCAGTGTCATGGCCCACCACTGCCACCATGAGAAGCCCTTGTCCCGCGCCTGGGCCACGCGGGCCTCTGCCGGGTAGAGGCGTCCTACCTTCCGTGTTCCTCGCCGGGCCATAAGCGGCCCGACAATGAACCCAAAAGGTCCCAGGAAGAGCAGGGTCAAGGAGTACCACCAGAAGAACCGCTCCCTGGGGGTCATCAACTTGCGGCGGGCAGGGGGCGACTGGTCAAGCAGCGGGGGAGGGACGCTCATTTGGCGTAGGCCTTCCAGCTCCCGGACTCCTTCGCATATCGAAGATTTTTGCTGACCGGGATGGGCACCTGGCGGCCGCCGATATCGATGGAGACTTTCCCCTTAGTGTCGCAGCGGTAGCCCTCCACGTCTTGGGCCTCGACACATCCGGTCAGTTCGAAGTCGCGGATGTCGCCAACCCGTCCAGCCCCGCTTTCCTCCAGAAGGGTGGCGAGTGCCCTTTCGGCATCGTTAGTAGACGGCGGGCCACCGCAAGCAGTGAGGGTAAGTGCAATGGCCAAGCCGGCCAGGGGAAACCTTGCGTTCATGGGTCAATCCTTGAGGGTGATGATGGGGCGGCGGTAGGCCGCCCCGGACGGGTAAAGAAAGAGGGGGCTTACCGGTCTCGATTGCCTTCCGGCTTGAACCCCGCAATCCACATCCGGCTGTCCTTGAACGGAGTCAGCATCCCCGACGCGCCCGGGTGCAGGTCAGCGGTCTGGATGAGCCCAGAGACCCATGCCACCCTCAGGGCCACGTCGACCGCCTTGTCAGACACGCCAGGGCGAGACACGTTGACCACGAACGGCTGGCTGGGCGGGGTGGGGCCGGTAGACCGGCTGGCCCCGGTATTGGCCTTGTTGGACGGCACCCGAACGCCGGTGAGGCTGTCGCGGCCTTTCCAGAGCGCCGCCGTGTTGAGCTCGGCCATGTCGCCCAGGTCGTCGACCACCGTCAGGGCTGCATCGGCGCAGGTCCGGAAGGTTTCCACCGTAGAAGCATTGGCGCTGGTCCAGATCTTCGCCTCGACCGTCCAACAAGGCATGGACACCCCCCACTCCTGGAACGTCAACGCCACCCGTGGCCACTCCAATCGGCCCTGCTGGGCCAACTGGTGGTTGTCACCCTGGAAGAGTCCTTGAATCTTTCCGGACCCGCTGACCGGGGCGTAGATCGGCTGGTTGCCAGAGGCTTGGCTGGCGGTGGCCCCGGTGGGCTTCACCCCAATCATCTGGCCGCCCGCATCCTTCAGGCTCTTCCCCAACTGTCGGAAGAAGCCGGGCTTCCCTGACTCCGGGTTGGGCTGGGCGGCTTCCTGGGCCGATGCGATCTGGCCACTCAGCGACAGCGCGGCTGCCAGAGTGGCGGCCATCCTTGTGGTGTCCTTCATTAGGTGCCCCTGTAGACCGCCACGCCGGCGGCATTTACGATAATCGCAGATGTGCAATCGGGTTCCAACAGTCAGACTTGGGAGGAGTTCAGCTTTGGTGCAAAAATCCGGATGCAGCCCAAAACGCCTACGACGGTCTATGGCAAGCGCCTGCGAAGCGCTAGGCTCGCCAAGCGTTGGACGCAGGCCCAGCTGGCGGAGCGGATTGGGATGGTGGACTCCGTCTCTGGGGCGACCCGAGTGAGCCGCTACGAAACGGGGCAGCATGACCCTGACCCGGCGACCTCTCAGGCATTGGCGAAAGCGCTAGGACTTCCGGTCGCTTACTTCCATGCAACCTCAGATACGCTGGCTGAAGTGATTCTGTTGGTGTCCAAGTTGCCGGTCGCCAAGCAGAAGGAAGCCCTCCAGCGTCTGAAGGATATGTTGGCTAAATCGGAGGAAGGGCGTTGAAGAAGGTTATCTGGAAGCTGATGATCTTCTTCGCTTCATGCGGTTCGCTGCTTTCAGGCTTCTTTTGGTTCATGTCCGCCAGAATCCAGCGCGAGTTGATGGATGCTCCCGGTGCTCCCGAGCAGTTCTCAAAGACGATGTTGGTCTTGTCAGCTGACATGAACTACTGGGCTGCCCTTGGTGCTTTTTGCACAGGTGCGGCGCTGGTATTGTCCGCCATGTTTGAAGACTAGAACAGGAGCGATTAAGGCTTTTGGCGGGTCTTCAACCTCCACCATCAGACAGCTTCCTGTCCAAACGCGTCCACGGAAGAGACTGCATGTTTATCTTCGTAGATGAATCCGGCTCATTCGCTCCGACTGCGAATAGCAACAGTTGGTGCGTCGTTGCAGGGTATGTCGTGCCAGAAGTCGCCAGGAAGCGGGTAGAGCAGTCGTTGGGACTGCTCAAACGGCGGTTAGGCCGAGGCGTCTCGGATGAGGTCAAACTGAAAGACCTGTCGGAAGCGAACCTGAAGCGCTTTCTCGGCGACATTGGCAAGCTGGAAGGGACCCTTTTCATTTCTGCGGTGGACTTGGGCCATCAAGACCCTAACGTAGTTCTGGCCCATCAGAAGCAGCAGGTCGCGAACGTCCGGGCGAATCGCCCAAATATGCTTTACGAGGAGGGACGTGCTTCCATCGATGATCTGTCGGGCAGGCTGGAGCGACTCTCCCCACAGCTATACACCCAGATGGTTGCGCAAATCAGTCTACTGGACCAGATCTTTCGGATGGCGACGCTTTACTACGCCCAACGATTGCCGGCCACGCTGAGCAGCTTCAAATGGCGCATGGATGAGAAGAACTCAGTTCGACCGCTTTTCGAGCAGACGCTTACTCATATGGCCCCAGGCATCATCCAGGCAAAGTCTTTTCGAGACCCCGGAATCTTTGTGGAAGGCTTCGACTACTCCCACTTTGATAGGAACTTTAGGAGTGCCCCGCAGGACATTCCCGCCTACCTGCAAGAAGCGGTCGACCGTACGATCAAGTCAGCGGTGAACTTGGGAGCGGTCATGCGAGATTCCAAGTTCGTTCGCTCGCACGATGTTTCTGGCATTCAAGTGGCCGACCTGTTGGCGTCGGCCTGGCGCAGGGTGCTGAGGGGAGAGTTTGAGGACAACGAGGGCGTCGCGAGTCTTCTAGGGATGCTGACGGTTGAGGGGCAAACGCCCAATCCCTCCATCCACCTGATGACATTGGGCGAAGATCGGTTGGCGGAAGGGACGGCGTATCGCGCGGCCCTGAATGCAAAACGGACCTGTAGGCCGATGGTCTACAAGAAAGTGGCCAAGGGCGGCAATAGCCGTAAGGCAAAGCCTTCAGGCGGCTAAGTGATGGAAGCCTTGGGGAATCGTGCTCTGAGCCTTCCCATGAAGTCGTGCCACTCCCGTTCAAACATGGAGGATGCTGCCCCCCCATTGGTGAGCTTGGACTCCCTCAAGAACTGCGGGAAGAGGTAGCCTTTGAAGCGTTGAGTCGACTTTTCAGTGAAGATCCGCAGTCCATGCTGGCTGATCGAATCCACCAGTTGCGGAAGCGCTGCATAGCCCACAACGGCAAAGGGGTAGCGCTCTTGGATGCCGGCTTCCATGCCCCGTTCCTCGAGCTCGCTTTCCACTAGGGTCGAAAGCGCGTCCACGGACTTGTCCCCAAACAGCACCCAGTCTTCCAAGGTGACAACCAAGCAATAAATGGGTCCGTCTGCCACTTGGATGCCTGCTCGGCCCGACGTTGCGTCAAGAATATTGCGATAGTTCTGGACGACTGCCTTGGCCAAACGCTTCAGGCCGGCCTCCAGATCGCCCGGGTTAGCCGCAAGCTTTGCCGGGATGGGAATGCGCATGGTCTTGCATTCCACGAACACGGTGGCGTTGGTATCCGTCAGCAGCCAGTCACTCCCTTGGTGCTGCGCCCCATGCACGACGTATGGCGCGGGACGCTCAGCCGCCGTTTCGCCCTGGATGAGGCCAAAGCAATCCCCTACCACCTCCTCAAATGCATCGCCATAGGCCTGAGCGAAGCCGGTAGCGTTCGCGAGGTCATAAAAGAGCCCGGCGAGTAGGCGCTTCCCAAGCAACTGTGGTCGCGGGCAGGTAAGGTGATCTGGTGCGTCGGAGCGGAGCTGGATGAGCGGCCTTACGACAACAGGATTGGGTGTGTAGTCCCAAGAAGAATCAAACCCTGCGTCTAGCGTGCATCGGTCGCGTAGTAGCTTAGGCGTGCCAGTGATTGCTGCCACACGGGATGCGACCACCGAAGGATTCAATCCGAGCTTGGCGAGCTGCGGGGCCAAGGGCACTTCGTAGCTACTCATGAAGAGCGCTTGGGTAGCTCCGGCCAGCAGGAAGTAGTCCTCCGATGTCAGTCCCAGTGCGTTGAAAACAACGCTTGAAAGGCGACCCCGCTTATAAAGTGACCAGTAGCGTCCAAAGTAGGCGGGTCCAAAGCGATCGAAATGAGGCAGTTGTTGGTGACCGATTCGGTGCATGGTTGTCCAGATGTCCAGATCACACCTTGCCTTGAAATCGCTGTAGCTACGGATGGCGTTGTGCAGCGTGCCTAGGTCTTGCCAGTTTCGCAGTGAACGGCGAGCACCTTTTGAGGCTCCTGCGTGCTGAAGCACTTCTCTCAGATAGAGATCTAGGTAGAACTCGAAGGTGTAGGCCTTGACCTGGTTCGGCAGCCCTGGCCGAGAGTGTTCATACTCGATGGGAAGATGGTGCCCATAACCGACATGCAGGCTATAGGCCCAAATATGAAGGATTGAGTCACGCAGGCCAAAGGAAGCAGCGATCTTGGCCACTTTGTCGTATGTCACGCCAGCGCCTCGTCCGGTGAGTGGGTTCATTATCCCCTCAAGCGAGCCCTACGACAGCATGGTGACCGGTTTTGGATTGAACCACCCCTTCGGCTGCGCCATTGCTCCGGCTGTGCCGGGCCCATGACCGAGGTCACAAGGGCCTATCACTCCATCTTTCTTAATAGGGGCGTATGGTTGGAACGCGCTATCGGAGGAGACGCGTCATGCCCCTCAGGGCCATCGGCTATGTAAGCCAAGCAACCCAGCCGTGGGATCGGGAAACCGTGGAGGCCATGGTAGCGGGAGCGGTGGCGTTCAACCTTCAAGCGGCGGTGACCGGGGTGCTCTTCTTTGACGGCATTCGATACCTCCAATACCTGGAAGGCCCCGACGACGGGCTGGAGATTGCCTACAGCCGCATCCGGGCGTCCACTCTCCACTCCGACGTGATGGAGCTGGCGCGGGGGCACATCGGGCGACGCCTGATGCCTTATTGGAGCATGCGCTGGCTTCTGGCGGACCCTAGCCACACCCGGACAATGGTGGGGGCAGACTGGACGGGCTTCATCCTCTCTCCCGGCCGAAAAGGCACTCCAGAAACCGCGATGGAGCATGTCCACGGGTATGTCGAGCCCTACCTTGGGGCGAGGCCTTCTGATGCTCAAGTCGCGAGGCCAGGGGTGGGCGATGGCCAAGCCCGCCTTGCCTGACGTTGAGAGGGGACCATCTGCGGGGAGCAAGCCGCCGTTGGAGGTCGGTTGGGGGGGCTTTAAGCAGTCCTGGCCCCAAAAGCACGCCCAGGCTGAGGGAACAGCCGCTGATGCGTGCCTCCGGGTGAAGCCCCGCCAGGGTGCGAGACGTGGATGTCTCCCCGCACTAACGCCAAATGTGCGACCGGGTCCGTTAATAGGGTGAGAAATCTTCTCTATTCGTCTGGTTTTAGCTTTGGAAGCCGGGGGAGGGCGGTGGGAGTTGTTGGTTGGGTCTTTGAATCGCGGTGGGCCCTCCAAAGCTCAATGGTTTTGTGGGCGTTAACCATCCGGGAAAACTGATGGTTCGCTTGCAGAGTGGGCCCGAATTTTCCGCTTGCATCGGCGACCACCACTTGCATGAGCGGTGTAAGCAACGGTAGCTCAGCTACTGCTACTTCGGCGTCAATGAGCAACCATCCGGAGGAATCATCTTGTGTCCCTCTCCTCAGCAAGGGCAATACGGGTTGGGATTCCCCTGGAAGAGGATACTTAGTCTTCGAGCGTTGTCGGCCCAGTTCCTTCTTGTATACCTCGCCAAGTTTGCTTAGTGAAACGCAGACCGGCTCGCCCAAGGTGTAGATGAGGTAGTGAATCCAGCTTAAGCTCTCAAGCCCCCCAATAGTAGCGGGGTCTGTTCCGGGTTCCTGAAGCAGCTTATGAACGGCCTTAGACTGCAAGGGGGCATAGTCTTCCCCCTGGCTGTGTGCTTGGATTCGTCGGCCGGTCTCGGCGAGCATGAAGATCTGAGGGTCGCGCGTGGTCCCATCATCAAGATCTTTTGGGATTCTATTTAAGTCGGCATACCAGTGGCTCGGCTTCTTTCCGTCGCCGGCCTCGAAGCTTGATCTCTTCGCTTGGAAAATGATCAGGCGTGCCTGGCCTGATGTTGGGAACAAGCACAACGCAAAGTCCGCGCCGCTACCGGGCTCCGTGATCTTCATGTCCTGCCCCCGGTTCTTGCTGAACGATCCCCACCAAATCGGACTCTGATCACCTTCATAAAGTTTGGACTGAGCGAGAAGGTTGCTCGAGGCCGCAATAGCACCCATAAACGCTCCGGTGAACGTCTCCTCGCTTTCAGCGTTTACACCACACAGTCCTACCAAAGTGTTGACAGCGGCCTCGAGCGAGGCACTGAGCAGAGATGGGGTTGTCATGCAAGGGTCCTCCATGTGGAAGACCCATAGTATGCCTAGTCAGAGACTCTAATCGGCAGTCTACTCAATGCCGCTTCTGCCCGTGCGGCAAAACAGAAGCCAGACTTCCGGTCTTCCCAAATCTGGTCAAAATCGCTCTGCCAGGATTCAGGCAGGTGGTCTGTGGACGGTGGAGGGAGATCCTCAAACATGTCATTTAGAGGTCCTTCCAAGGTCTGTGGATACTTGGCTAAAGCACTTAGCAGGACTGCGCGTTCGTTTTGATCCGAGCGTTCGAAGCATTCCATGAAGCGTTTGACTTGGCCCTCAATCCTTAGCCGTTCGGCGGCGTAATCCATCCACTCCAGCCATAGTGCTCCTAGAGACGGGAACCATCGTTCATCAAGGGGGAGGTCAGGGGCGGACACTGTCCAGCCCCTGCTTGACCGCAGATTGCCAGGGCTTATTTTCAAGCCGTAGCGCGAGAAATACTTGGTCGTATCTTTTGAGTTAGGAATCTGCATTGGGCGCTCAAGCATGGGGTGCCGAACACTAGATCAGTTGGTCAGATAGTCAATCCTTGAGTGGATCTTTCCCATGATTACTAGATTCACCCGCTCGACGCTTGCCATATCGGTGCCTAGCTCATGCGCCGCGGGTTAGAAAAGAGGTCGTTATGGTATGTGCGCATAGCCGTGCGCCCCCTACGGATAGAACTTGCGGGGGTCGGACAGCGCAGCCTTGAACTGCCCCGCTTGGTAGACGGGAAGCACAACGTCAGGGCGATACTTCTCTAGGACTGCGATCTGCTTCGTTCGTGCCTGCGCTGGCTTCTTGTGGAAATAGGCCTCGTGCAGCACAGGGACCCGCTTGCTGATGGAGTGGCCGGTGACCAGGGCAATGTCCTCATCGGCCACCCCCATGTGATGCAGCTCCGTGGCAAGGGTATGCCGGAAAGCGTGGAACCCGACGCCTTTAGGAAAGCCGAGATCCTTCATGTATCGGCTGAACTGGTTGAGCACGCCTTGGCTGTAACGGGCGTTGGTGTCGCCATTGTCGCGTCGCACGCCGGCAGACAGGTGGGGGAAGAGGCGAGGATGGCCACAAGCGCGGATGTCCTCCACGAACGCCAGGAACCCCGCATCGAGCAGCGGTTGGGGAATGGGGAGCGTCCGAACGGCTGCTTTGCCTTTTAGGCTTTGGCGGCTCCGGTTCCTGTCTCTGTGGCTCAGGTCCGCGTCTACCGTCTTCTGGATCTTGATGCACCACACGCCTGCCTCTTGGACGATGTCGTTCAACTTCAGCTGAGCGACTTCATTGATCCGCGCTCCCGTGTGGAGTCCAATCATCGGCACCCACCAACGATGAGGGGCTTTCATGGCCCAAGGGATGAAGGTGTTGGGGGCAAAAATGCGACGCAAATCTTCTTCGTCAAACAAGCGCTCTGCCTTGTCGGGGTCAATGACCAGATCCTTCTTCGCCTCTGGGAAAAAGTGCATGGGAGAGCCCACAATGGCTTTTGCTTTTTCCAAGCGGCCAAAGAACGTGACGAGGAACCGTCGGTGCTTTTCTACGGTGGCTGGTGCGGGTGGCTGGACACAGAGCGCCTTCCCCTGAGCCACCGCCTGCTCATACGTGAAGTTCCGATACTGAGGGTCCGACTGGAGAAGAGGTGGAGCCCAGCGCATCAGCTCCCAGAGTCGGTAGATATGCACGTGGTCGACCCGGGACACCGGAATATCCCCGCAGGCCATCAGGAGCATCTTCAGTGACCGCGCCGTGGCCTCGATGGTGTTGCGTGTCAGGCCCATGCGCTCGCGGTCAGCCAGGTAGTCACGGATCTCGATAGACAGCAATCGAGCGGGGGCGGCCACGGGGAGAGGCTCAGGGTGGCGCGTGCCATTCTTTCCAAGGAGTGCTCGACGGGTTCGCTCGCAGGCGTCGTTGATGATCTCTTGAGCATGGATGGCGGCTTCTCGGCCAGTCACGATCATTTCGCCGATGCGGACGCGGCCAATGCGCACGTCTGTCAGTTTGAGAGTGCCATTTGGGTCTGCGAGGTAGGAGTCGAGGTGTTTCGAGGTGGGGGAGGTCACTGCGTTGCTTCCATCTGAAGGATGGAAGTACAGATACTGCGAGCCTAAAAATCGTCAACGAAAAATCGGGGTTTTGTTTACGGCCTTAGGCATCGCGTGGGAGATGCCGTTTTGCACGTCTGCCTAGCCAATCGTACTGCCCTAAAACACGCTTGCATTTACATTAGAATCAATAACTTGCGCTGGTCAGGTCAGCCCATTTTCGGAGTCATTACCGTACTGTTTAACTGAGGTAACCTAACAGTTCATTTTTTGAAAATGAACGCAGGATAAATGTAAAAATGTAGTTGTTAGCGTTTATGTCTGTTTTTCATATTCTCCGCCTGCCACCCCTTGGTGGTCAGGAGAGACGACATGGCAAAAAACGAACAGACGAGCCCGAAGGCAGCGAAGGCCGCAAGTGCTGTTTTGCGTGACGATCGAACCGGCAGTAAATCTAAGACGGCAGCGGGCTCAGCCCTGAGCCAAGCTCCCGACAAGAGCAAGAAAGGTAAGAAGTAATGCGGTAGAGGGGGCCAGCATCTATCGTGCTGGCCTCCACTGTCGGCGGTGCGCAATGCTGTTTGAGCCAACGATGGTTGGCACCACACCCTTGCTAAGGTGGGCCCCGAAGCGATTTCATGGAGGAAGAAATGACAGGTTCAGATGTTCAGGGGGACGCCTCCGGTGAAGAGCTTATCCGCCAAGGAATTTTGGATGCCCCGGTGTCTAGGGAGGATTTGGAAGCCTTTGGCTGGCAGCAAGAGCTCGCAAGCCTATCAGGCCCGGTTAGCCGCTGGACCAGTGTGGCTGAGCTACGTAAGCGCGGCGATGAAATAAAAGAAGAGCGTCCGCAAGATGCCGCGATTCTGCGTCTGCTCTCAGCCGCTATCTCAATGCACATGGTTGTCGGGACGCCTCAGCCATATGTGGCCGCACTCCAGATGAGCAACGGCCGGTCTGCTGCCCCAGACGATCTGGGCATACACGATCTGGATGCTCTTGAGATGATGGCTGAAAGGGCCCCAGATGCGTGGGTTCGTGCGCGGCTCTCCGACGTGGCCTTGCAAGTGGCTCCAGTCTACGAAAGGCCTGGTTGGCAACTGGGGGCGATGGCGGCTCGCGCACATCTTGAGTATTCGATGCGCTCGGATGACCATGCAGTGTCTCGAAGAGAGAGCCTACAGCGGGCAATGGAGCTGGGATGGAGATACCTCCGGCGCGATACCGAGTTTTCGGAAGCACTATGGGTTACTGCAAAGTCACTCATGCATCAAGGCCTAGAAAAGTCATGGCCGGGCGTCAGCATTCCGATCGCTGAAGAGATCCGGAAGCGGAATCGCTCCATGGCTGCGGAGGCTGCTGAAGCCTTCGAGCAACAGGGCGAGACGTTGCTTGCCAGTGGTCCATCTCCAGATGCCGTGGACTTGTTCCGAGAGGCTGCTGCGCTGTGGCTCGCCGCAAAGGATCCCTCTCGGGAGCAGATCGCTCACCACAAGAGCGCGGATGCATTGATTGGCTTGGCTCGGACGCCGGGGCAAGCCATGCTCCAGGCCGACCGGATGGCCGAGGGCATTGCCGTGTTGCGGCGTCACAAAGGAGACAGGACCCGCATCAAGGAGTTGCAGGCAGAGCTGGCCGACATCAGGTCTCGCATTCTCGGGGAGATGAGCACCTTTTCTCACCAGATCGACGTGTCCTCAGTCGTCAAGCATGTCCGAGAGCGCGTCACAGCCCCGTCCCTGGCCGACGCGCTCTTGCAAGTGGCTTTTGCGTTCTCCAACTGGGTCAACGCTGAGCAGGTTCGCACAGAGGTAACAGACAACGCTCGGCGGTTCATTTTTACCGGGATGTTTCGTCAGGTCACCTATGACGCCAACGGCGTTCCCGTGGACTCAACTGCGCCATTTGACGCTTCTGATGAAGCGGAAATGGAGCGGCGCATGGTGAATCATGTGTCGCAGCACGACCATCCCATCCTGGCGCAGGTGGCCATACCCGCTGCTCTAGATGTCCTACAGGGAAAGTTTGAGCCTACCCTGGCCGACATCGTCGGGATACTGCATAGCTCGCCGGTTACACCGCGCGGCCATGAATGGTCGTTGGCACGAGGAATCTTGGCGGGCCTTGAACTGGACTGGGAGGAGGCTGCGGTGTTTCTCATTCCCCAAGCCGAGCCATTTGTGCGCGCGGCATTCAAACGGGCCGGCATCCACACTCTGTCCAATAGCAATGCGACGGATGGTGCTGAAGAGGAAAAATCCCTCAACGAGCTCTTGGCCCACCCAGATGTGGGGAGCGTTCTCTCGCCTGATTTGATTTTGGAACTTAAGGCGCTGCTGACGCACAAGGCTGGGCACAACCTCCGGAATCGCTATGGTCACGGTCTTATCTCGGACGACCAGTTGGCAAGCGTGGGGACAGTCGCGCTCTGGTGGACGATGTTGAGGTTGGTGCTTTGGCCCTTCCGCGAGCGTGTGGTTGAAATGTGGGAGCAAGCCAAGAGCTTGAAGAGCGAGGGGGATGCATAGGCTTGGTTGGGCGGGCGCGAGCCCAGCGGCACGTGTCTTTCGGCTTAGGTCTCCGACCGAAAAGCGATTGAAGCAAGAGCGCACTTAGGCATCCTGACGGATGCGTGCGCCAAGGGCTTCGCCCCTGGAACCCCAAGCCTCTGCGAGGCTTGCCAAAGGCAAAAGTTGAGCCATAAAGACTTCTATTTCTTAGGAGTTTCCATGGCTATCTTCCACGCGGCGGTCAAGACGTTCAGCCGAGGCAAAGGCCAATCCGCTGTCGCCGCCGCCGCCTATCGAGGTGGCTTGCTGCTCTCCGATGTCATCACCGGGCAGCAGCATGACTACCGCCGCAGGAGCGGCGTCGTTGAGACTTTCTGCCTCGCTCCCCCTGATGCGCCAGACTGGGCGCTGGTGCCCGGCGAGCTCTGGGCCGTCGTGGAGGCCGCCGAGCGTCGTAAGGACGCTACGGTGGCTCGCGAGTTCGAGCTGTCGTTGCCCCATGAGCTTTCGGACGAACAGCGTGCACATTTGGCGTTTTCCATTGCCGAGGCGTTGGTAGACCGCTACCAGTTCGCCATCCAAGCCAGCATTCACTCGCCTGGGACCCCGGACGGGCTCAACCATCACGTGCACCTGCTTGCCAGCACCAGGCGCATTGGTCCGGATGGGTTTGGACAGAAAACGCGCGAGCTCGATGGGGGCGTGTCGGGGAAAGTGCAGGTTCAATGGGTCCGGGAAATGGTCGCTGAAACGACCAACGCACATCTTGAAGCCGCTGGCCTGACGGTCACGATTGACCACCGCAGCTTGGCAGAGCAGGCTCGGGCGGCGTCGGACCGGGGAGACGAACTCCAGGCGGTGGCATTGTCTCGAGAGCCGACCAAGCACCTGGGCAAGGCGGCTGCCGCGCTGTCCCGAAAGGGCATGGACAGCCGGCTGGTAGCAGAGAATGACGCCATTGAGGCCGGCAACGCCGAACATCTGGACCATCTCACCATTCAAGCTGGGCGTGAGGGCAGGGCCGTGCCCATGCATCCGTCAGTCGGTCATGGTCCAGGTGGCCGGTCGCCCTCCCTACGGGGCTTGGCTCCTGGCTTGGAGGTTCGAGGCGTGTCCGGAATGCGGCTGCCTCAGGTCTTGGGCCGCCAGCACGAAGCGAACGAAGATCAGCGGCCCATCAGCCTCGCCGAGCGCGTGGCTCAGGCCCTGCGCGACCTCCAGGACATCGCGCGCGCCAGGGCAGACCTGGCGACCCAGCGCATCCGTGCCGGGCTTGAATGGACTCAAGCCGAACTCGCGCGGGCTGGGGAGACGGTCCCCTTGCGGCAGTGGATTACCACGGCGGTTCTCCAGGTCCGGGCACTGCGAGCGGCAATCCTGGGGCGTGCCTTGCGATTGGTGTCGCTGGGCAGGGCTGAACGCCTACATCACCTGGCTCAGCACGAATGGGAGCGCTTCAACACCGACTACCCCATGGGAACCAACGGCTACTCGCGCCCCGAATGGACGCAGCGCCGGGAGCGCCGCCTGTCTGCGCTGGAGCAACGGACCAAGGATCTGGAGAAGGCGCGGTCGCGGGGCTCCGCCGAGGCATTGGCGGAGGTCGATGCGGATGTTCTTCGTAGAGCGACCGAACTGGAGGCCATGCCTTCGCCGTCACAGTTCGTCCTTGAGTGCCAGACCATGGCTCCGGTTGTCGCCGACTCCCCGGTGCCAGTTTTGAAGCCACGGCCGCCCACCCTCCATTGAACGAAAGAGCCCCGCAGATGCGGGGCTTTGCCTTTCAGTGAATCGTCGGTCCAGAAGGCTTTCGAGGAGCCGGCGCGGGAGCCAGCCCGCGTGCCTTGCGCCATTCGTCGGGCGAAATGAACGTTGGCGGCACCTGATCTCGGCTTACAGTCGCCGCCCGTGGGGCAGGTCGCGCCCCGGCGCTGGGCACATAGGCTTGCTGCGCTTGTCCGGCAGGTGATGCTGCGAACCGGCGCATCAGAGCGGCGGCTACATCCAGAGCGTGTTGAATATCGGCTTCGCGTTCGGCGACGTCTCTGGTCCCGCTTTGCGCCATGAGGGCGGGCAGAAGGCGGCTGGCGATGCGAAGTTCTACGTTGGCAGGCATTGGATCTCTGAAGCTCTCAGTATGAAGGGTCTTCACATCGAAGCACTTCGTCCCAGTTTGGCAAGAGACGGAATCTGCGCTGGTTCACAAATATTGAAGTTGACTCTCAATGCCTAGGGATGACAGAAGCCTGCCGGTAACAAAGTCATGCAGCTGTCGATTCGGGTTGTGGTGCCAGTCTGACTAGCCAATGCCCGCCGGGCGCTTGTGTGGCTGTCAGCAGGTCATATGTCTGGATCATGTCCAGGAGGCCGGAGTGGCCGTAGGCCTTCGGCGAGAAGGATGGGTCAGTCCGCTTCAGATAGTGGCCGAGTGTCCCTAGCACCACTTCCCCGTCCGTGGTCCCATCGGCTAGTAAGGCAACCGCGTCGACAAGGAAGCGAGGGCGGCGTTTGGGAATCGGCTTGGCCACTTCGGCTTTGCTGGGCGCGACTTTAGCAGTCGGAGCAGGCGACTCTTCGCAGGTCGCATTCGACTCCGTTGGTTGCCACTCAAAAAACTGGTCGCAGGCGTTACGCAACGCCTCTGGCGTCTTAGCTTCACCCACGATGCAAACCGTGGCTCCTCGTTCTCGAAGCTTACGACACAGGTAGGCGAAGTCAGAGTCACTGGTGACCAAACAGAAGGTGTCTGCGCGCTGGTCGAACATGGCTTCTAAGGCGTCCAGCGCCAACGCGATGTCCGCCGTGTTCTTGCCAGCGGCGTATTGGTATTGCAGGCATGGGGTAAACGCTTGCCGGACGAGTGTTTCCTGCCAACGCTTGGTCAGCGTGGAGTGGTTGCCGTAACCCCTCCGAACCACCACCCGGCCGAACTGCGCTCCCATCAGTAGGGCATGGTCAACGATCTCAGGGTTTACATTGTCGCAATCGACCAACACAGCCACTTTGCTATCGTGAGCGGCGGATCCGTTTGCCATTTTGTTGGTCCTTACGCTGCGATACGTGCATCAAGGCCTGCATGCTCCCTTAAGAGGTAGAGCAGGCCGCCTCCATCGATCAACTCGATGGGCTTATCCTTTGCGAACTCGAACGCCGCAGTGCCGTAGCCGCTGGTGCAAACTAGGATGCCTTTGCTGGCACCTTCGTTGAGCATGGTTCCGTAGAGGTCCCGAACCGCGCTGACGCCCACTGTGTCCTTATAGCGCTTGGCTTGAATGACGACCTTTCCACCCAGCACCGGCCGGGTGTCGAAGGCCACCGCATCCACGCCGCCGTCGCGGGAGCTGCGTGTCAGCTTCGTATCCAACCCCATTTGACTAAAGAGATTCGATACCAGCGCTTCGAACTCACCAGGGGTCAGCTCCAGCAGATTGGGCCGCGACTCCAGGCCCGAGAGCACGTCTGTCTGGGCAATGAAGCGCTTATCGACCATGTTGAACTCAACAATCGGCTTGATGGCTTGTAGCTCATCCGGCCGGCTGGATACCTGAGCGCCCAAGTTCCGGAGGCATGGGATTTTTTCCACTCGGTCCAGCCGCAGTTGCAGGAAGGCGGCCTTGGTCGCGCGGACCGAGACCACAGGGACGCGGACCTCTTGCCCAGTGGTGGGGTCGTGTGCATCGACCACGCCATTGAAGGTCACCAACGCTAAGGCATCCGCTTGGTCGGCTTCAAACACCTCGTGCAGCGTGCGCAAGGTGATCGAGGCGATGATGTCCTGGTAGAGCGCTTTGATGTCGCTTGCCTTACGCGCCTTGGCGTCGATAGCATCCCGGGTCTTGACGTAGCGGTAGTCGGCCTCCGTGGGAACGACCGAAAGCTCTGGAAGGTCGTATTCGATGATCAGTTCCTTGGACGCGTCCGCATACGCGAGCTTGTATCGCTGGGGAAAGCCTTGGGTCGGGTATTCCGAGCGTGCCAAGACCATGTCGTTGTAGGCCACGATGGCATCAGGCTCATGGGCCAAGTAGGCGCGTTGGAACTCGTCAACTTCCCCGTTTCGGCGGGCCACGTCGGCCTCGTAGAGGGCGCGAGCAGCCTCGTGTTGAGCACGCAGGTCAGCCAGCTTCTGCTTCTTTAGCGTCTCTGCCCGTTGGAACTGGTCGAGGATTTGCTGGTGGGCCTGTTGCGCCGCCGCCAATGCAGCCGCGTGCTTTTTCCCGGCTCCCGGCCAAAAGCGGGCAAGGCCCGTCGGTGGGACGATCTCCGCAGCGGCTGGTGCGAAGCCGGGCACCAACTCCTTCGGCACCTCAAAGGCAGGGTGGGGGGCGGTGTGACGTAGGCTGTCAAAGCGGATGGTGTCGTTCACCGACAGGGTGTGCACCAGCAACCCCTCGAGCTCCTCCAGGCGGTCCTTCAACTCGGCGTTGAGATCGTCGACCTCGCCCTGTCGATCTTCTAGGTATCCCGCTTTGGCTTGGCGAGCGGCTTCACGTTCCGACAGCTCGTAGGCGCGAATCTCTCGCAACAGCTGTGCGGCCGCCATGCGCTCTTGGCGCTCCAACTGCCTCTGTTGAGTGGCTTGCATCCTCTGCTGGCGTTTGGTCTCCCGCTCTGCCGCCGCCGCTGCCCGGCCGGCTGCCCGCAAAAACCCTTCTAAGCCGCTTCGCCGTCCCATACATCCTCCTGATGTTGAAAAGCTAAAAAGACAAACCGCTTCACCCGCCGTCGCGGGGTGTTTAGCGCTTTAACCGGTCAGGAGACTCCTGAGGACCGGCAGAGTCAACCCATACGAAAGCACCGCCAGCCCCGGCGAGACGCCTTTAAGGCCTTCCAGCTTTTCCCGGACCGTGAAGGTCCTGCTGTAGGTCGCATGGTGCTCGTCGTCCAGCTCATGGCCCACCAGTTGGGCCCGGAGTTCGGACACTACGCCAGCGCCCTGAAGCTCTTGGATGAAGGTCTTGCGCAACGAATGGAAGCCCCTTTTGGCTTCCGGCCAGTTCGCCCCGACCTGTTCCAGGTGTCGGCCAAACGCCTTCGTGATCCAGTTGCCCGCACCGTTTTTGGCGTTCGCCTTGGCGGCGGGGAAGAGCCGTGGTGCCTTCTGGGCTCGAAGGGTGCCCACCCAGTCCAAGAAGCCCAGCTCAATGAGGTCGGGATGCACGGGGATGGTGCGCAGGCTGACTTCGGTCTTGACCTTCTGGTGCTCCCCCTCGTCAGAAATCCTAATGCAGGGCAGTCCGTCCACCGTCAAGACATCCTCGACCAAGAGCTGACCGACCTCTGAGGCCCGGGCACCCGTGTAGAGGCCCAGCAACGAGGCCCAACGGGCGGACAGGGCCAGGTCTTGGAACGCGGCCGGTGCGAACAGCGCTTGGACCTGATGACTGTCATAGGCTTTGAAGCCGAACTTCTTCCGCGCCCGCTTCTCCCTAGTGGAGTAAGTGATATGGCCGGCCGCTGGGTTGTCGCCTTTGGGGTAGTGGCCGGATGCAATCGCCCATTCGAAAAACCCTCCGCGGCCGCCGACATAACTTTGCTTGTTCGTAAGGGTGGGGGTGGCTGCGCCCCCGTCTCGCATGAACTGATACCACCGAGCCAGGTCGGACCGGGTGACCGAGTGGAGTTTGGCCTTTTCCCCCAGGAAGGACACCAGTGCCTCGATGGCGGTCTTTTTAATGGTGAACGTTTTGGGGAGGCAGCCGGGCTGGATGCTGGCCAGCCAAGCGTCGCGGGCCTTGCCCAGGGTGATGGTCTCCACGGCAGGCTTGGTCACGCGACGGGCCACGGGCATGGGCGGCACGCCCTCACGGATCAACTCGCTCAGCTCACTGGGCTGAGAGGCAGAGAGCTCCATCATCTGCTGATAGAGCCTGACATCGTCTGGCGTGTCGATTTGCCAGTGCTCGGTCACCGTCCCGTCTGCTGTCTTGGTCCGGTTCAAGATCAACTGCTGTAGCGGGTCGCCATCGGTCAGGCGCCTGAGCAGCGCGTCGATGTCCTCTTCCTTGATTCCCATGCGTTGCTCCCTCAACACGTCGAAGGCTTGAGCATAGCGCGCCGCCAGTTGCAGGGCGCGCAACTGGGCCACGGCCAGCTCGGACGTGCGCAGGGTGCGCTTGAAGATGCGCCGGCCAACGATGGCCTGGAGATCGGTGGGGACCCGTTGCCGGAAAGACCAGAGCCCTGAGGGCGCGCGAACGAGGTGGTGTGGGATGCGCATCGAGAGATGTGTCCCGATTTGTGTCCCGCCGAAGGTCACCCCAGAAAAGCAAAAACCCCTGCGTAAACAGGGGTTTGCGTAATCTGGCGGAGAGAGGGGGATTCGAACCCCCGAAGCGCGGTTTAGACGCTTACACACTTTCCAGGCGTGCTCCTTCAACCACTCGGACACCTCTCCGGATCCTGCCGCGCTAATGCCTCGGCAGGGGCGTGGATTCTATAGGGACTGGCGGCCGTTCACAAGCACCCCCTGAGCGGGTGCTGGCGGAAGGGTCGGGCGTGGCACAATGGGGCTTCAGATGAAGACGGTTGCCTGATGTCCTATCTCGTCCTTGCCCGCAAGTGGCGTCCGAAGCGTTTTGCCGAGTTGGTGGGCCAGGAACACGTGGTCCGCGCGCTCAGCAATGCGCTCGACAGTGGCCGCGTCCACCACGCCTTTCTGTTCACCGGCACCCGGGGTGTCGGCAAGACCACCATTGCCCGCATCTTCGCCAAGTCGCTGAACTGTGAGAACGGCACCAGTGCCGACCCCTGCGGTCAGTGCCGGGCCTGCCTGGACATCGATGCCGGCCGCTACATCGACCTGCTGGAAATCGATGCCGCCTCCAATACCGGCGTCGATGACGTCCGTGAGGTGATCGAGAACGCCCAGTACATGCCCTCGCGCGGGCAGTACAAGGTCTACCTGATCGACGAAGTGCACATGCTCTCCAAGGCGGCGTTCAATGCGCTGCTGAAGACGCTGGAAGAGCCGCCGGAGCACGTGAAGTTCCTGCTGGCCACCACCGATCCGCAGAAGCTGCCGGTCACCGTGCTCAGCCGCTGCCTGCAGTTCAACCTCAAGCGCCTGGACGAGGAGCAGATCCGTGGGCAGATGACGCGGATCCTCGGCGCCGAGCAGATCGAGTTCGACGACAGTGCCATCGTGCAGCTGGCGCGTGCGGCCGACGGCTCGCTGCGTGACGGTTTGTCGTTGCTGGACCAGTCCATTGCCTATGCGGGCGGCGCGCTGCGCGACGACGTGGTGCGCACCATGCTGGGCACGGTTGATCGCACGCAGGTCAGCGCCATGCTCGATGCCCTGGCCGATGGCGAAGGCGCGCGCCTGCTGCAGGTGGTTGCCGGGCTGGCTGAGTTCTCGCCGGACTGGAGCGGGGTGCTCGATGCCCTGGCTGAAGGCCTGCACCGCATCCAGGTGCAGCAATTGGTGCCGGGCACTGTCGTACCGGGCGAGGGCGTTGACGCGGTGGCGTTTGCCCAGCGCCTGCGCCCGGAAGTGGTGCAGCTCTGGTATCAGATGGCCCTTGGCGGCCGTCGCGACCTGCATCTGGCACCCAGCCCGCGCGCGGGCTTCGAAATGACCGTGCTGCGCATGCTGGCGTTCCGCCCGGCAGGCGCGGTGCCGGCAACGCCGGAAGGCAGCGCATCCGGGACTGGCGCAGGTGTGGGTGGCAACACGCAAACCGCACCTGCCGCTGCCGCTGCCGCAGCGTCGGCGCAAACCGCCAAGTCGGTTGCAGCGCAGCTCGCACCGGCTGTGGTGGCACCGGTTGCGTCTGTGTCAGAGCCCAAGCCAGAGCCGGTGTCCGCACCAGCAGTGGTTGCTCCTCAGCAACTCGCGCCGGAAACCGAACCGGCCGAGCCCGCGTTCAAGCCTGAGCCTGCGCAAGCTCCGGCAGCAGCTCCGGCCCCGGTTCAAACCGCCAAGCCCGCAGCGGCCGACGAAGATCTGCCGCCATGGGCGGTTGAGGCAGCTGAAGCGAATGCGCGCGATGAGGCAATGGCGGCCGAAATGGCCATGCCGGAAGCGCCCGAAGCCATTGAAATGCCGGCTGCAACATCGATTGAGTCGCCGAAGCCGGCGCCCGTCGCTGCGCCGCAGCCGGTTCAGCGGGCTGAGCCGGTGCGTCCGACCGGCATCGCCATCGAACCGGCGGTACCAGCAGCGCCGACCGTATCGTCGCAGGGCGGGCGCAGCCTGAACACGGCCGAGCAGTGGCTGGACCTGATCGACGACAGCGGCCTGAGTGGTCCGTCGCGCGAGCTGGCCGCCAATGCCGCCTTCGTCAGCTTCCAGCACGGTGTGCTGCGGCTGGCCTTGTTGCCGGGCTTTGAATACCTGCAGTCTGAGCGCGCCTTGAATGCTTTGGCGCAGGCGCTGTCGCAGGCCTTGGGTAGCACGCCCAAGATCCTCATTGAGACCGGTGACGCGCAGGCTGAGACCTTGCACCAGCGCGCTGATCGTCAGCGCGGTGAACAACAATCCGCGGCAGAAGCCGTGTTCATGGCCGACCCCCAGGTGCAGCAGCTGCTACAGCAGGGTGCACGGGTCGTGGCCGATTCCATCCGTCCTTTCAAAGAGTAACGAACCATGCGCGGCAATATCGCCCAAATGATGCAGCAGGCCCAGAAGATGCAGGAAAACCTGCAGAAGGCCCAGGAAGAAATCGCCAAGTTGGAAGTCACCGGCAGCGCCGGCGGCGGCATGGTCAGCGTGACCCTGAGTGGCACCAAGGAGTGCCGCAAGGTGCGCATCGATCCGTCGGTGCTGAGCGATCCGGAAATGGCTGAAGACCTGATCGCCGCCGCCTTCAATGATGCTTCCAACAAGATCGACGCCGAATCGCAGAGCCGCATGGGTTCGGCCACGGCCGGCATGAAGCTGCCGCCGGGCATGAAGCTGCCGTTCTGATGTGGTTCGCGCCGGCTGACCCGGCGCATGCACGTCCCCGCGCCGCGAAGCCTCCGGGCTTCGCGCGCTTGTTTTAGCGATACGCCTGCTGTGATGAGACCGTTGCGATGAGCCTGCCGCTGCTGGAACAACTGATCGAAGCCTTCCGGGTACTGCCCGGCGTTGGCCAGAAGACGGCCCAGCGCATGGCTTACCACGTGCTGGAGCGTGCCCGTGACGGCGGCCAGCGCCTGTCGGAAGTGTTGGCCGAGGCCATCGAGAAGATCGGCCACTGCAAGCAATGCCGCGACTTCAGCGAAACCGAGCTGTGCCCGGTCTGCGCCAGCAGCAGCCGCGAGCGGCAGATGCTGTGCGTGATCGAGTCACCGGCGGATCGGCTGGCAATCGAGCACGCCACCAGCTACCGCGGCGTGTACTACGTGCTGCAGGGGCGCTTGTCGCCGCTGGATGGCATCGGCCCGCGTGAGCTGGGCCTGGATCAGCTGGAAACACGTTTGGCGCAGGGCGAAGTCACCGAATTGATCATCGCCACCAACTCCACGGTTGAAGGCGAGGCCACCGCGCATTACCTGGCGCAGCTGGCCCGCCGCAACAAGGTGCGCCCCAGCCGCCTGGCCCAGGGCCTGCCATTGGGCGGCGAGCTTGAGTACGTGGATCGCGGCACTTTGTCGCATGCCTTCGGCAGCCGCAGCGAAGTCGGCGAATAAGCGCTGCGGGGGTTGTAAGCTGTAGGTCGTTTACTGCAGCGAGCCCCACATGACCGACACCATTTTCGGCAAGATCATTCGTCGCGAAATTCCCGCCGCCATCGTCTACGAAGACGATGAAGTGCTGGGCTTCAAGGACATTGCCCCGCAGGCGCCGGTGCATGTGCTTTTCATCCCGAAGAACGAGGTCATCCCCACCCTGGATGATCTGCAGCCCACGCAGGCGCACCTGATCGGCAAGCTGGCCTTGGCAGCTGCAGCCTACGCACGTCAGGAAGGCTTTGCCGAGAACGGCTACCGCATCGTCATGAACTGCCGCGAAGATGCCGGGCAGACGGTATTCCATATCCATCTGCATCTTCTGGCGGGTGCGCCGTTGGGGCATTTCGGCGCGTGATTTGATGTTGTTTAGTTGATTGTGGGAGCGGGGCGGCTGTGCTCCCTCCCTTTGCCGCAGGCAAGGGGAGGGTTGGGGAGGGGGTGGTTTTGCCTTTGCCTTGCTGTGTTTGATGGATCTGTGGCTTCGCGGCTTACGCCGCTCCTACAAAAGAGCTAAACAAGCAAAAGAAAACGCCGCCCTTGGGGCGGCGTTTTCAGTTTGTTACCACCAGCCGCGGTAACCCCAGCCCCAGCCGGGACCCCAACCCGGGCCCCACGGGCCGTACGGGTAGGCGGGCACTACTTCCACTTCGCGCTGTACCGGCCACAGGTAGACCACGTCGGCGGCAAGCTTGGGCAGCGGGTAGTCGTATTCGCCGATCTTGGTGCTCTGGTAGCCATCGATGCGGCCAATGAAGGTCACGTCACGGCCCGGCTCGAACACCGCCGGATCATAAAAGCCGCTGCGGCAGGCCAGGAAGCGGCCGTCGCTGGCATCGCTGGACGTGGTGCTCGGGCGGCCGCTGGCATTGAGCGGGCGGGCCAGCATCTGGAAGCAGGTTTCGCCCTGGCCGGGGATGGTTTCGATGATGCGGCCGCCCCAGCGTACCGGTGCGCCGGTCTGCTTCTGTGCCACCGCATCACGCGGCGAAACCGGGGTGAACTGTCCCTGCAGCGGTTTGGGGGCCGTGGCACAGGCGGCCAGCACCAGGCTGGCAGCGGCAACGAGGAGGATGCGGGTCTTCATGTTCGTACTCCGGGTTTCGGGCGGTGCCTGTGCAGGTCCGCCAATAATGAAACGACATCCGATCGGACGCCAGCGTAGCGCGCCTGGGTGAAACGCTGGCTGAGTGCCAGCAGGTCGCTGCCGGGGCGTTCGCGGTCGACGCGCCTGGCCCAGTCGCTGGCGGTTTCGAAGGGCTCGCGGCCCAGGCCCAGGCGCTGGTAGCGCCGGTCCAGTCGCTGCCAGGCACGCAGCAGCGGGTCACGCTGGCGTTCGCCCCGGGCCAGCAACCAGACCATCAGGCCCAGGGTGAGGGCGGCGAAACCGGCAAACAAGGCGACCAGTTGCGAGGGGTTCAACTGCTTGATGCCGATGGCGCTGAGCAGGTGTTGCTGGCGTTCGGCGTTGAAGGACAGCACGGCGGTGTTCCAGCCGCGGCGCAGGTAGTCACCGTATTGCAGCAGGCTGCCCCAGCGGCCGGCCAGGTCCAGTCCTGTGCCGCCGGTGTCGTTGTCGCCCAGGCGGTCTTCGAGCGTGTCGTAGATACGCTCCGGCGCAACCGCTGCGGTGGGGTCCACGCGTACCCAGCCGCGCTGTGGCAGCCACACTTCGGCCCAGGCGTGTGCATCCAGGCGGCGCACAACCCAGTAATTGCCGAACCGGTTGCGGACACCACCGGCGTAACCGGTGACAACGCGTGCGGGCACCCCGGCGCCGCGCATCAGCACCACGAACGCAGCGCTGAAATGCTCGCAGTAGCCGGCTTTCTGGTCGAACAGGAATTCGTCGACGGAATGGCGGCCGGCCAAGGGCGTGGCCAAGGTGTAGGCGAACTCGCGGTGGATCCAGTCCAGGCTACGGCGGACCAGGGCGGCCTGGTCATTGCCGGCTTCGTCGCGCCATTGCCGGGCCAGGGCCAGGGTGCGCGGATTGAAGCCCTCTGGCAGCTGCAGGACCTGCCGTCGCAGAGGTGCCGGCAATTCGGCCTGGAAGGTGCTGGCGGCGCTGGACTGCATGCGCCAGCGGCTCAGTGCGGTGAGTGGTTGCGGTGTGCTGAGGCTGTAGTCGGCGTCCAGATGGGCACCGTTGGGAGCCTGCAGTGGCAGGTCGAGTGCGACCAGTTCGCGGCGGTCGGTCGGCTCGTACTCGATCTGGTAATCCCAACGCGGGGCGGCAGGGCGCAGCGCCGGCGGCTGTCCGTAGAGCTGGCTTTCCAGGCGGGTCCAGCGGCGGCCGTCGAAGCGGGTCAGTACCGGGCCGCGCCAATACCGCTGGTCCTGCGGTGGCACCGGGCCAAAGAACTCCACCCGCAGCGCCGGACTGTCGTCAGCCATCAGGTCGATCCAACCGCCGGGCTGCATGCTGCCGGACAGGCCTGGCCGGCTGACTGCCCGTTCCGGCGTGCCCCACAGCGGCGTCGGCAGGCGCGGTACCAGCCAGAACGCCGACAACGCCAGCGGCAGCGCCAGCAACATCAGCCGGCCCACCGTGCGCAGCTGCGCGCGCGGCGGCAGGTGGGCGATGCCGACTTCCTCATCCGCCAGCCGTTGCAGGGCCAGCAGGGCGGCGACCACCGCGGCTGCGGACATCAGCAAGGTGCCTGGCCCCTGGTCAAGCAGGAAGGCGGCGAAGGGGGCGAACAGGGCAAAACCAATCAGGCTGCGTGCATCGCGCAGGTTGCGCAGCTCGCTGGACTTGATCGCCAGCATTGCGGCGAGCAGGGCGCAGCCGCTGTCGCGGCCGGGTCTGGCGCCCATCTGCCAGTAGATGCAGGCCAGCATGATGCCAACCAGCAACAGGCGCAGCGGCAAGGGCATGGCGTTGCGCCATGACCACAGCGCCACCAGCAACGTGGTGATACCGAAGACCACGGCAAGCGTGACAGGCAGCTGCAGCAGCAAGGGCAGCAGGCACAGCACGGTGACCAGGTTGATCCAGGCGCGGCTGCCGGCGCTCAGTGCGGGGGAATTGATCTTCATGCCGGTGGCAGCAGCGCCAATGCGCGCAGGCAGAGATGGCGGTGGGCATCGCCGCTGGCCGGTCCCAGTGCAGGCATGCCCGGCAGGCGCAGTTGGTAGCTGCGGCCTTCGCGCTCGGCGTCTTCCACCCAGCGTGCGAGTCGGGAGATGCGGCGTTCGTGCGGCAGGGCGCGCAGCTGCTGCCAATCCAGTACCAGTTCGGCGCCGTAGGGGCGCTCGTACTCGCGCACCAGCAATTCATCGCGTCGTGCCGAGTGTTTCCAGGCGATGCTGCGGCGCGAATCGCCGCTGCGGTAAGGACGCATCTGCTGCAGCTCCTCGCCCTGCGGATGCACGCGGGTGCGGGTGGAAGCGCTGCCGGCGTCGGGTAGCGGTGGCGCGTTGGCTTCCGGTGCGGGATAGACCAGCAGCGCCGCGTCTGGCCAGAACCATGCCCAGGCGCGGACCAGTCCCAGTGGTTGCGTGGTTGCGATGCGGATGCGGGAAAGATCCAGCCAACCGCGCTGCACGGTCGGCAGCCACAGATCGGCCTCGGCCTGGCTGTGCTGCTCCAGATTGAAGTGGGTCCCTGCCTGCGCGCAGTCCAGTTGCAGGGCACGGCGCGGGCGACCGTCGCTGCGGGCAAGTGCCAGGCGCAGGCGGATGGGAGTGCCGGCGGCCACCGGATCGGCGGAAACGGCGTCCAGGCGCAGGCCGGACAGCTGCAGATGTGCCTGCAAGCTGCTGGCCAGTGCGGTTGCGGCCAAGACCAGGGCCAACAACAGGGCCGGGTTGTTGTTGTAATTCAGCGCGCCGAGCAGCATCACTGCAAGCAGGGCCGCCAGGAACAGCCCAAAGCCGGTCGGCAGCACGTAGATGCGGCGTCGATCCAGCTGCGTAGGCAGTTGTTCGGGCTGCCGGGGGCGGGCCAGAAGCTGCAGTGATTGCAGGCGTTGCCGCAACGCTGCCCGCACTTCAGTCGACCCGCACGCTGTGCAGGATGGCGCGCGCCAGGGTCGGGCCGGAGGACGCTTCGGCCTCGGCGACCAGGCGATGCCCGGCTACCGCGATGAACAAGGCCTGCACGTCTTCCGGTATCACATGGCGGCGGCCGAGCAGCAGGGCGTGCGCCTTGGCTGCGCGCAGCAGGGCGATGCCGGCGCGTGGCGACAGGCCTACGCGCACCCCCGGATGCTGGCGGCTGCGGGTAAGCAGGGCCTGCACATAGTCCACCAGCGCGTCGCTGGCATGTACCTGGGTCACCGCGTCGCGCAGCATGCGGATGTCCTGCTCGGAGAGGCAGGGCGCAACCCGCGCGATGAGATCACGGCGGTCTTCGCCAGCCAGCAGGGCACGTTCGGCATCGGCATTGGGATAGCCCAGGGTCAGGCGCAGCAGGAAGCGATCCAGCTGTGAGTCCGGCAACGGGAAGGTGCCGGACATGTCCACCGGGTTCTGGGTAGCGATCACGAAGAAGGGATCGGGCAGGCGATGGGTCACGCCATCGAGCGTCACCTGCTGCTCGGCCATCGCTTCGAGCAGGGCGCTCTGCGTGCGGGGCGGTGCGCGGTTGATCTCGTCAGCCAGCAACAGGTTGCAGAACACGGGGCCGGGATGGAACTGGAAGCTGCGGCTATGGGCTTCGTAAACCGAGATGCCGAGCACATCGGCGGGCAACAGATCGGAGGTGAACTGCACGCGCTGGAATTGCAGGCCCAGGCTGGAGGCCATGGCATGGGCCAGGGTGGTCTTGCCAAGCCCGGGCAGGTCTTCGATCAGCAGATGTCCGCCGGACAGCAGCGCGACAAATGCCATCCGCACCTCCTGCGCCTTGCCGAGCAATAGGGAATTGACCTGCTGTTGCGCTGCCGATAGGGACTGTAGTGTTACTTCGGTTAGCATTCCGGGCGGCGCCATTGTCATGGTCGTCTCGATATTTGGGCTGAAGGAAGTGTACGTGGCAATCAGGGGTGAGCAACGCGCATACGTAACGTTCCTGGTGTTGTGGGTGCTGGTCACCACGGCCAAGGTTCTGCTTGCCTCGCAATTGCCTCTGTTCGTGGACGAAGCGTTCTATTGGCAGGAAGGCCAGCATCTGGCTGCTGCCTATTCGGACCTGCCTGGCCTGACGGCGTGGTTGACGCGGCTGGGGGTCGAGGTTGCCGGTGATCATCGGCTTGGGGTGCGCTTGCCGTTCCTGATCATGGGCGCGGCGTTGCCATGGATGGTCGCTGCCATCTGCACACGCTGGTTTGGCGTGCGCATGGGTTGGCGCGCCGGTTCCCTGGCCTTGTTGATGCCCTTGTCGGCGACGCTGGGTATCCTAGCGGTGCCGGACGTGCCGATGGCGATCGCGGCGCTGCTATGTCTGGATGCCGGTGCACGCTTGCTGCGTGGCGTGGGCGCCGGCGGCGCCTTGTTGCTGGCCTGCGGCCTGTTGATGGGCGCGCTGAGCCATTACCGTTTCATCGGTGTGATCTGCGTCGGCTTCATTGCGCTGCTGCTGTTGCAGGAAGGCCGCCGGATGCTGCGCGATCCGCGCGTATGGATTGCGCTGTCGGTAGGCGTGGCGGCTTGGGTGCCGTTGCTGGCGTGGAACCTGGACAACCAGGATGCAGGGCTGAAGTTCCAGCTGGTTGAGCGCCATCCATGGGCGTTCCAATCGGAAGGGTTGTTGTTCCTGGTGATCCAGCCGCTGATGGTGACGCCGCTGCTGTTCGCGGCTATGGCGGTGGTGGCAGTCCGGGGCCTGCGCAATGCGCAGGGTGGTTTCCATCATCTGCAATGGCGCTACTTTGCCTTGGTAGGGGCCACCTCCACCTTGCTGATCTTTGCACTGGGCTTCTTCACCGACGTGGAGCGGGTCAGCTTCCATTGGCCGCTGCCGGGCTATCTGGCACTGCTGGTCTGTGTGCCGGCGCTGCTCAACCATTGGTCGCGCCCATGGCGGCGCGCGCTGTGGGCGCTCACCTCGCTGGGCCTGGTGCTGGCGATGAGTTACTACCTGTTCGCCGCCTCGCCGGGGCTGCGCGAGCATATGGCCGGCAGCAAGTACTACCCGCGCAATTTCGCTGGTTGGCAGCAATTGGCGGATGGGGTGCGCGATGAGCTCGCGCAGATGCCGGAAGATACCCAATTGCTGGCAGGCAGCTTCAAGGTGGGGGCCGAGCTCGGCTTCCGCCTCAATGATCCGGCGATCAAGGTATTGCCGCATGCGCTCAACGATCGTCACGGTCGTACCGCGCAGCTGGCGTTGTGGAAGCTGATCAGCGATGGCAACCGCTCGACGCCGGTGCTGCTGGTATTGGCGCCGGGAGACCAGCGGTACCGTGACCTGCTGGCGCGCTACCACAAGGTCTGCGAGCTGGTGGGGCCGTTGCCGCCGCCGCGGGTGATCTCCCTCGACCATGGCTTCCAGCGCTTCCTGCTGTTCCGCCTGCCAGCGCAGAAGCGGCAGGGGGCGTGCGTCACGCCGGCGATGGCATGGGTGGAAACCCCGCTGCTGGGTCAGACGGTGGATGGCGCACTGGAAGTCAGTGGCTGGGCCTTCAAGGACGGTGTCGGCTTGTCGCGGGTGGAAGTGCTGCTGGATGGGCGCAGCGTGGGCGACGCCACCTATGGGCGCAGCTTTGACGTGCGCCCGTTCTGGAAGATATCCAACGATCCGCAGCATCCAAATATCGGCTTCGACGCACGCCTGGAGACCTCGGCATTGACACCAGGCAGGCATTGGCTGGGTCTGCGCCTGCACGGCAATGACGGCAGTGTCGAAACCTGGGCCGAGCAGCCGTTCGAGGTCAAATAGCGACCTGGTCGGTTTGTCGCAGCTGAAGCCGTGGCCCGGGTAAGCGCAGCAGCATAGCCCGGGTAAGCACAGCGCCCCCGGGGCTGTTGGCGAGAAGTATTGAACGACCGGTAGATAGTGGTTCCCGGGTGCGCTGCGCTTACCCGCGCTACGGTGAAACCGCAGGTTAGGGCAGTTGATAGCCTGCCTGTCGCAGCAGCTGCGCGGTCTTTATCAGCGGCAAGCCGATCAGCGCGGTAGGGTCGGTGTTCTCGATGGCCTCGAACAGGGTGATGCCCAGGCCCTCACACTTGAAGCTGCCAGCACAGTCCAGCGGTTGCTCGGCATCGACGTAGCGCTCGATCTCTGCCATCAGCAGGGTCCTGAAGCGCACGCGGGTGAGATCAATGGCTTGAAGTTGCGCATCGCCATTGCTGACGCATACGGCCGTATGGAACAGCACTTCATGGCCGGACATTGCCGCCAGCTGCGCACAAGCGGCCTCGCGGCTACCGGGTTTGCCCAGAGGTTGCCCATTCAGCTCGGCAACCTGGTCCGAACCGATAGCCCAGCTGCCCGGGTGCTGGCGGGCCACGACGTCGGCCTTGGCGCTGGCCAGGCGGCGTGCCAGAGCGCTTGGCGGTTCGCCGGGGAGTGGGGTTTCGTCCACCGTCGGGGCGGCCGAACTGAACGAAATCCTGAGCCGGTTAAGCAATTCGGCGCGATATCGTGACGTGGAGGCGAGAACCAGGGGCTTCATGTGTAAAAATACGCAGCTCGGGACGGGCAGTCTGCTGCCCCGCCCCCGGTCTGACAATGTTTCCGTCGCCTTGGATTTGACAGCGGCGGGGCTACTCCTTAACATTCTGCAGCTTATGTCCGCGAACGTGCCCGAATTGCTGGATGCTTGGCGGATGGTCGTAGCGCGTAGGCGCTTTGACGGCCAGGTGCCTTTGTCCGAATTGACCCGCCTGCAGGGTCTGGTTGCCGATACCGAAGGCCAGTGCACGTATGCGCTGGAATTTGATCGCGACAACGTGCTGCAGGTGGCCTATGTCGATCTGACCATCGATACCGAGCTGCCCTTGATCTGTCAGCGCACCATGCAGCGCTTCCTGCTGCCGGTGTCGATCAAGCAGCGCTTGGGCTTGATCAAGGACGAGGACGAGGAATCCGCGCTTCCAGAGGAATATGAAGCGCTGCTGGTGCCGGAAGATGGCAACCTGCGGCCGCTGGATCTGGTGGAAGACGAATTGGTGTTGGCGGTGCCGGTGGTTGCACTGGCGCCGGGGAGCGAGGCGGTCGAACGTGACTTCTCCGCAACCGAAGAAGAATTGAGCAAGGCCAATCCCTTTGCGGCATTGGCGGCGCTGAAGAAATAATTGCGGCCGGTAATCGTCGGCGGCTGCGGCGAAAGCGAGTAGTGCTGGACGCTGGCGTCCTGTGCAATTAAACGACGAAGCAAACGAAACCGAGTTTGGAGCAATCCCATGGCTGTGCAGAAATCCCGTGTTACCCCGTCCCGCCGCGGCCAGCGTCGTGCCCACGACGCCCTGAGCGCAAAGCAGCTGTCCACCGATCCGACCACCGGTGAAGTGCATCTGCGTCACCACATCACTGCTGACGGTTTCTACCGCGGCAAGAAGGTGATCACGACCAAGTCGAACTCGGTCGTTGAAGAAGATTGATTTGTGACGGCTGCCGCCACCTGAGTGTGGCGGTTGTTGCACCGATTCTTCCGGGGCCGCCTGCGGGCGGCTTCGCGCAATAGGAAACAGCATGAGCAAGCGGATCTACTCGAGGATCGCGGGCACTGGTAGTTACTTGCCCGAGAAAGTGTTGACCAACGACGATCTGACCAAGATTGTCGACACGACCAACGAGTGGATCGAGTCGCGCACGGGTATCCGTGAGCGGCACATCGCTGCCGACAGCGAAACCACCAGTGACCTGGGCTACAACGCCGCTTTGCGCGCGCTGGAAGCTGCCGGCATCGAGGCTTCGCAGCTGGACATGATCATCGTGGGTACCACCACGCCGGATCTGATCTTCCCGTCTACCGCATGCTTGATCCAGGCCCGCCTTGGCGCCTCTGGTTCGGCGGCATTTGACGTGAACGCGGCGTGCTCGGGCTTCATTTTCGCCCTGAGCGTGGCCGACAAATTCATCCGCAGCGGCGACGCCAAGCACATCCTGGTGATCGGTGCGGAAACCCTGACCCGTATCGTCGACTGGACCGATCGCACTACCTGCGTGCTGTTCGGCGATGGCGCGGGCGCCGTCGTGCTCAAGGCCGACGAAGAAACCGGCATTCTCAGCACCCACCTGCATGCCGATGGCAGCAAGAAGGAGTTGCTGTGGGATCCGATCGGTGTGTCGGTCGGTTTCGACAAGCCGGGCAAGATCAACATGAAGGGCAACGACGTGTTCAAGTACGCCGTCAAGGCGCTGGACTCGGTGGTTGATGAAACCCTGCAGGCCAATGGCCTGGACAAGTCCGACCTGGATTGGTTGATCCCGCACCAGGCCAACCTGCGCATCATCGAAGCCACGGCCAAGCGCCTGGATATGCCGATGGACCGCGTTGTGGTCACCGTCGACAAGCATGGCAACACCTCGTCCGGTTCGGTGCCGCTGGCGCTGGATGCCGCGATCCGTTCCGGTCGCGTCGAGCGTGGCCAGCTGTTGCTGCTGGAAGCCTTCGGTGGCGGTTTCACCTGGGGCTCGGCGCTGCTGCGCTACTAAGCACCTCCGCATACAGATGTACCGCACGGGCAGCCAATGGCTGCCCGTCGTCGTTAAGGCTTCCCCTGTAGTGCCGAGCAAGGCTCGGCGCTACAGGCATCCCTGCATCTGCGCGAGCACGTGCATCGCTCCCTCCCTTCGCCGCAGGCAAGGGGAGGGTTGGGGAGGGGTGCTTTGCGCTGCAGATCTATCGGATTCGCGGCTTGCGCCGCTCCCTCAGTGCAAAAACAACCTGTAGTGGGGGGCGCACAGAAAAGAAAAACCAAAAACAAAACGCCACCGCCCCGAAGGGAGCAGAGTAGAAAAACCCAGACAAAAA